>JBOHRY010000054.1:0-7724 GCA_050732955.1 Gemmatimonadales bacterium
GCGCCGGCGGTCGAGGCGCTGGAACAACTCGGGCTTGAGGTCACGCGCGGGCTCGAGCGTCCGGCTGCCGAAGAAGAGGAACTTGCTCCCCTCGGGGACCAGAATACCGCGCTTGACGAGCTCGTCCTTGGTGCCGACGGCGTAGTACACAGTGTTGTTCATGTCGACAGCCTGAGTCAGGGTGTCGCGTACCGCGGCCTTTTCAGTGCTCAGCTCGGCCGACTGCTGGGTGAGGGTGTCCACCCGGCTAGACAGCGTAGTAATCTGCGCCTTCTGTTGCGTGATCAGTTCTTCCTGCTGTTCAGCCGAGGCCTTGAGGTCGGTGATGGTCTTCTGGAACGCATCCAGCTGGTCGTTCATCCGCTTCTTTTCGACCGCATAGTTCGAGGACATCGAGTTGATCCGCTTCTTGCCCGCCACGACCTGCTCTTCGGCGGCGTTGAGGCGCGCGATGACCTCGCGGACCTTGCCGAGCATGACAGCGCGATCTTCGGCCTTGCCGGTCAGCGGGCGATCACTGTTCGACACCGGACTGATGCCGAGCCCCTTCACGGCGGCCAGGTCCGAATTGATGTCCGCCATCATCTGCGTGGTAGCGAGTACGTCGTTGACCAGCGAATCCTTCTGTTCGCTGACCCGCTGCTGCTCGAGCACCAGGTCGTCGTAGCGCTTCTTGCTGACGCAGCCCGTCAATGCACCGGCCGCAACCAGCCCCAGGATAATCTTCCGCATAGCCACTCTCCGCTTTGTGTGGACGACGTCTTGAAGACGTTCGCCTGCAAGAACGATGCACAGGGACGCCTCTCGAAGCCAGTCCCCGGACTGTAGAGGAGCGATTCTGGCTCGACGATCTCATTGAATCCTCACAGATTGCGGCGTTCATCCACAGTGCGCAGTCGGCAATCCAACCCCTCGTTTCATCCTCACGTACCAGAATCAGCTGTCAAATTGTTCCTCAAGGAACCCGATCAGGTGCGGAGATTCCCAATGCGTTGCTGCCTTATGCTGGTCATGTTGCTTCCCGTCGCGCTGCCGGCCCAATCGGGTCAGCGGGGTCGGAACGGAGGGTATGGTCAGGGTGGTGTTCCGGGATTCGGGGTACCGGGCGCCCCTGAACCGGTCACAGCACCGGATGTACCGGTGCTCGCAGGGTTGCCGCAAGCGGTAAAGGTCGGCTTTACGGTATATGTCTCCGGAATGGTGCCGCTGGATTCGGCCGGTCAGCTGGTCGGTAGCGGCGACCTCGCGGCCCAGGCCCGGCAAGTGGTTCACAATCTTGCATCGGTCATGCGGGCGGCACGCGGTGCCCCCGGCGACGTGGTGCGCGTGACGATCTACCTGCGGGACCTCACTCCCGACAAGGTTGCCGTCGTTCGTGACGCGGTGCTCGACGGCCTCGACCGCTCGGCGCCGCCCGCACTGACGGTGGTGGGCGTCAGTGCATTCACCGAGCCCGGCATCGAGGTCATGGTGGATGCGACCGGGCAGTTGCGGAGTGAATTCCCGGATCGCACCCGCACCAAGAAGCCGTAGCGAATTACTGCTCGGGTTCCTGCCAGAGCTCGACGCGATTCCCTTCGGGGTCGTCCAGCCAGACGTAATCGCCGTTGGACGTTTCCTGGCGCTCATCGATGACAATGCCGAGGTCACCCAGATACTCGACGAAATCATCGAGGTTCTTCACGCGCCAGGAGATCTCGACGAGATGCCGTTCGCGTCCCAAGGGATGTTTCGACTGGTGAATGGCGAACGACGCTCCGGCCAGCTCGCACGCCCATTCATGGCTGCCGGGCTCGCGCGTGAAGAAGACGCCAAGGTGTTTTTCGTACCACTGCGCGAGCGAGTCGGCGTGATCGGCAAAGAGTACCACGCCGCCGATCCCGTCCACGGTCTGCCGGTCCATGCATGCGCTCCTGAGGTTGAAGGGGTCAATCGCAACCGGTCGACCGATTGCTACCAGCCGCGCCTGGCGCGCAGCGCGTTGATGTGGGCCACGTGATGCCGGCTGTGCCAGGCATACATCGCGGCCGTCTGGGCAAGTGTCATGGTGCGGCCGTGGTCCGGATGCACGAACCCGCTCTGCCATTGCGTCGGCGTCATCGCGTCGATCATGGTGATCCACCGGACGTGCAGCCCATCCAGGATCTCGAGCGACGGCGCGACGGGCAGCGTCCGCGAATCCGGCAATTCGGCCCAGCGCGCTTCGAGGTACGGCTTGATCGTCGGACCGTCCTCCGTCAGCGCCAGGCGAAAACGGCAGAACGCATTGAGATGCGAATCGGCGACATGATGCACCGTCTGACGGACGGTCCAGCCGCCGTCGCGGTAGGGCGTGTCGAGCTGCGCGTCGTCGAGCCCGGCGACCGCACGATGCAGGTTCGCCGGCAGCTCGGCGATGTCCCGTCGCCAATCGGCGAGCCGCAGGTCATCCCAGTCGGGGGGGGCCGTGAACTTGCCCACGGGATAGCGCAGGTCACTGGTCATGGGGCAGCTCCGCTGGCGCGATCGTCGCACCGGATTGGGGATGATCGGCAGGCTGCACGTTATGCGGGAACGGGCCGCCCGACAACCCGTTCCCATCCAGCGGGATCGGTGGCACCCTCGGTGGACCACGCAAGCACGCGCGACCCACCGTCGAGTCCGACGTGTCGGCGCACCTGGTCGAGCGCGGGGTCCTGGATCAGCGCCATCAGGCCCGCGACTCCGGCAGCGCCGGATTCGCCACTCACGATGGTCGGATCGGTTCCGACCGGCGTTGCCAGGCGTTTCATCGCGCGCTCCGCCCACAAATCGGGAATGGCGATAAAGGCGTCGACACTCTGGCGGAGCGCGTCGAATGCGGTGGTGGAAGGAAGGCCACAGTTGAGTCCCGCCATGATGGTTCGCAAGGACCCGGTCGCCGATGCCGGGTGACCCACTTCGACCGAATCGAGCAGGCACGCGGCTTCGACGGGTTCGACCACGACCAGGCGCGGGCGTTGTGCGCCGTAGCGATGCCAGTAGTACTGCGCCACGGCGGCCGCCCATGTCCCGACGCCGGCGTGCAGCATCACCACGTCAACTCCTGGGCGCTCAGGAGGGTGGATCGCCGGTTCGAGCTCGCGGGCCGTGGTCCAGTATCCCGCCGCGATCAACTCGGGAACGTCGCGATACCCGTCGGTGGCGGTGTCCTGGATGACGATCCACCGATGATCCCGCGCGGCCTCGAGCGCGCGCTGCACCGCCACGTCGTATCCCTCCTCCACGAGAATTACCCGGGCGCCTTCGTTCTGGATGGCGGCAACGCGGGCCGGGACTGAGTGTGCCGGCATGTAGATCACCGCGCGGAAGCCGAGCTGGCGCGCCATCCATGCCACGGCGCGACCGTGATTGCCGTCGGTGGCCGTGGTGAACACTGCGTCGGCGACGACGTCATGCGTGGCGGTCCAACGATGGATCGCGAACGATGCGCCGAGGATCTTGAATGCGTTGAGGCCGAAGCGATGCGACTCGTCCTTGAGCAGGACGTCGCCGACGTGCAGCTTGGTGGCCAGGCCGGGGAGCCGCCGCAACGGCGTCGCAGTGTACGCGGCGGTGCTGTGATGGAAGGTCCACGCCATCCCGGCAAGATGCGCCGCAGTGTCGATACCGGGCGGCGGCACGGTGCCGTCGACCAGCACCGATCGGCTATTCACGTCGCCGTCCACGCCTGCAGCTCTTCCCAGACCTCGCGACTGATGGCGACACCGGCCGGAAATTCATCCTGAAACGCGCGCCGCATGCGGTCGGCGTGGTCGGCGAGGTAGTGATCCAGTTGCTGACGCGCCCGCGCCTGATAAACGGTGCGGAACCGTCCTTCGGCGCGATCGAAGTGAATCGCCACAAAACAGCCGGTCGCCAGCATTTCCGGGACGTGCGTGTTGCGCATCCAGCGCTCGAGCGACGGTGTGATTTCGTCCGAACACTCCAGCGTGACTTCGTACCGAATCACTCAGGCCGCCTGGCGTCGAGTATCACTGCCGCGACTTGTTCGACCGCAGTGTCGGATGGCGCGGTCCCCTGCGCCGCGCGAGCCGACCCGCCGCCGCGCCCGCCGATCTTGCCGAGTTCAGCCTTGAGGAGTGCGCCGGCGTCGATACCGCTGTCGGCACTGGTCACCACATAAACCGTCGGCGGCGCGCTCGTGGTCGCGACGAGCAAGACATGGTCGAGCGGTACCACGGCCTGCATCATGGCACGCATCATCGCGGCCGGCGCCTCAGCACTCCTGTGCCTGATCCGCCGCAAGCCATCGGCGCCGCGCGCGGTGATTCCGGCCAGTTCACCCAGTTGCCGGATCGCGAGTTCCTGCTCCAGCTCGGCCGTTCGATCGCGGAGTCGCTTGATCTCGAGCTGGCGGGCCGGCACCAGTGCAGCGAGTTCACCCACCGCGCAATTGAGATCACGCGCCAGTTCGCTCAGCAACGCCTCTGACGCCTTGGCGTGCGCGAGTACGCGATCGCCGGCCAGAAACGCCACGCGAAGATGGTTGCGCATCTTCTCCATCCCCATCAGCCGAATGCTGCCGATCTCGCTGGTCCGCGAGACGTGCGTGCCGCCGCAGGCGCTGCGATCCACGTCGGCGATGGCGATGACGCGGATTTCACCGGTCCGCGGCGACGGCTTCCGCAAGCCGATCCGGGCCGCCATCCCGGAATCCTCGAAACCGACCGTCACCTCGCGCGCCTCGCGCACCACGTCATTGGCCCAGCGCTCGAGATCCGCGAGTTGCTTGTCGGTGGCGTTTGCGACCGCGAATTCGATGCTGGAATGCTCGTCGCCGAAATGCACGCTCGCCGTGTCCCAGCCGAGGCGGTCCTGTGCGATCGCAGAGAGCACGTGCTGCGCCGAGTGTTGCTGCATGTGGTCCCGGCGCCGGTCGGCGTCAACACTGCCGTGCACCGCACCCGCCGCCAGCGGCCGGTCCAGCACGTGCACGATGCGTTCGTCTTCGTCGATCACGTCGGTGACACGCGCGCCGCCCAGCACCCCGGTGTCGTGCGGCTGGCCGCCCGACGTCGGATAGAAAGCCGTGCGATCCAGTACGACATGCCGATCGTCGCCGGCATGGTCGACAACGTTTGCGTCGAACTCGAGGAGCCGGGCGTCGCGGAAGTAGAGCCGCTCGGTCACGCCGGCACGACGGCATCGCCGACGCGGAGCATTCCGCGCGCGCGCGGCACGACGTTCTGGGCGAAGATGGCGCCGAGCCCCGGAATGGTGCGGAAGGTCGCCAGAGTGCGGAGCGGCTCCTGCGCGGGATCGCGGGCACCGGTTCGCTGGTCGGTGGTCGTCACGGTGCATCGGGCGCAAGGTTTCACCACGTCGCAGTGCAGGTCGCCAAACGCGACGCTGCGCCAACCGTCCTCGCTCCACGCCGGAGCACCGGACACCACGATGCTGGGGCGGAATCGTGCCATAGGAATCGGCTCGGCAAGGCGGCGATTGAGGTCGTCGAGCGATTCCTGCAGCACGGCCGTGATCGGATAGCCGTCGGTGAACGCCGTCTCGGCGTCGCTGCGCGGCGAATACTGGGGATCGATCCGATTGTGCGCCTGTGGGCCGAAGTAGACCAGTCGGCATTCCTGGCCGATCGCCGCCGAAAACCAGTCGGCCGCGCGATCACCTTGATCGGCGGCGATGATGCCGTCATGCGCCCAGACCGACACCGAACGCGCGGGACCGGATGCATCGATCGACACTTCCAGGGCCTCGCCCGAACCAGAGGATATCCTGACCGATCCGTTCGTGAGCACGGGCTCGAGCGTGGCGAGACGCGGATTCTCTCGCTGGCTGATGAACTGGTCGCCGGCGTCGACCAGCATCAACCGGCGATCGCCGACGAGTCCGAGGCGATCCACTTCGCAGGATGCGAGGCTCGTGCCCCGACATCCCTTGATCGGGAAAACGTTCAGCGCGGTGATCCGCATGCTGAAAACTAGCTGCCGCGCGGCGGACACGGAGTAACTGCGCCGATCCGCCGACGCCGAAGATCGCCCTTTCGCGGGCGCGGCCGCGTGGCATCTTTCACCTCTCTCTCGCTTTGGCCTCTCATGCGCGTGATTCCGCTCTCCCTCGTCGTGCTCGCCGTGCCGGTACTGCTCGCCGCCCAGGCACCGCTGACCCATGACCTGATGCCGGTGCCGGCCTCGGTGACGTTGTCGCCCGCAGAACTGCGCATCGACAGCGGGTTTTCCGTCGCGATCGTGCGGCATCGCGATCCGCGGCTCGAACGAGCGGTGACCCGGGCCATGGTGCGACTCGAGGGTCGGGTCGGATTTCCGCTGCCGCGGATGTACGGCGCGGCCAACAACGCCACCCTGGTGATCGACGTTGCCGGACCGGGGTTCGCGGTTCCCGACCTGGCCGAGGACGAATCGTATCATCTGAGCGTGACCGCGGCGCACGCAGTTCTCACGGCGCACACCGCGGTCGGTGCGTTGCGCGGACTGGAAACGCTGCTGCAGTTGCAGGCGGCGGACGGGAACGGCTGGTTCATCCAGGGCGCCGAGATCGAGGATGCACCGCGATTCCCCTGGCGCGGGCTCCTGCTCGACGTGTCGCGACACTTCGAGCCGGTGGACGTGATCAAGCGCACCCTCGATGGCATGGCGATGGTCAAGCTCAACGTCTTTCACTGGCACCTCTCGGATGACCAGGGATTTCGCGTCGAAAGCCGCGTCTATCCCAAGCTGCAGCAACTCGGCAGCGATTCGCTCTTCTATACCCAGGAGCAGATTCGCGACGTCGTGGCTTACGCTGCCGATCGCGGCATCCGGGTGATGCCGGAGTTCGACATGCCCGGCCACTCGAGTGCCTGGTTCGTGGGATATCCTGACCTGGCCAGCGGTCCGGGGCCGTTCGAAATCGCGCGGACCTGGGGCACCTTCGCGCCGACAATGGATCCGACGCGCGAATCGACCTACAAATTCCTCGACGCGTTCATCGGCGAAATGACGTCGCTCTTTCCGGACCGGTACTGGCATGTCGGCGGCGACGAAGTCGAACCCCGGCAGTGGCACGAGAATGCGGCGATCCAGGCGTGGATGAAAGCCCACGATATTGCCAATGAAGTGGCGCTCCACACCGCGTTCAACAAGCGGCTCTTTGCCATCGTGCAGAAACACGGCAAGATCCCCGTTGGCTGGGACGAGATCTTCCAGCCCGATCTGCCTACCGCCGCGGTGATCCAGTCGTGGCGCAGTTCCGACGCGCTCGCCGCCTCCGCCAAGGCGGGATTCCGCGGTGTGCTGTCGGCGCCGTACTACATCGATCATCAGAAGCCGACGTCGGAGTTCTATCTCGCCGATCCGCTTCCACCAACTACTGACCTCACGCCGGCCCAGCAAGCGCTGGTGCTCGGCGGCGAAGCGTGCATGTGGAGCGAGTACATCACGCCGGAGACGATCGATTCCCGGATCTGGCCCCGTCTCGCCGCGATCGCGGAACGATTCTGGTCGCCGGGCACGGTCAACGACGTTGCGGACATGTATCGCCGGCTCGACGTCACGTCGCAACGGCTGGGCGAACTGGGACTAGGCCATGAGGATCACGGCCGGCGGATGATGCGCCGGATCGCAGGCGATTCGGCGCCGCTGTTCGAGACGCTACTCGACTATGTCAGGCCGCGCGATTTCGGCGGGAGTGGCGCCACTCAACTGGTGCCGCACGCCCGCCTGATCGACGCCGCCGTGGCGGATCCGCGA
>JBOHRY010000055.1:0-8039 GCA_050732955.1 Gemmatimonadales bacterium
GTTTCAGGGCGTCGATACTGATGCCGATCGAATCGACGAAGAGTCCGCGCGCGTTATGGGACGCAATGCGGATGGCGTAGGCGGCCATGGCCTCGATCGGGCTCCGCGCGTGGTCGATGTATTCGGCGAGATAGCGGCCGGACACGTCGTGATTGCCGTTGAGGAATTCGAGTTCGCCGCGTTCGAGCCAGAGCTGGCGCACCAGCTCGGGCGCGTCATCCCAGGCGTCGCCGCCGACGAGTTCCATGCCGACGGAAATGCACCGCAACGCCGGTTCGAATGCCGCAGACGCGGTCGCCCGCCGGCCGGCCGCGAGATTGAGCGCCGCGAGTTCCCGGCGGGCGTCGGTCGTGGCGATGCCGGCCCGTCCGGCGTTCATGTGATCGACGATCTCGAACAGGCGCAGATCGCGTTCGTCGCCGTTGGATTGCTCGAGCAGCAAACGGCCAATGCGCAGGTGCAGTGCGGGCCGGTCGGCGTCGGCGATCAGGGCATATGCGGCCTGATGTACGCGATCGTGGGCGAATCGGTAACGCGCCGCGCGGCCGGCGGTTCCGCTGGCTCGTTGGAGCACGCCTTCCTCGATTGCCGGACCGAGCCGGGTTTGCAGCGCCCGGGTGTCCAGCCCGACCAGCGCCGCCAACGTTGCCTCCTCACAGCTGCTGCCGAGGCAGGCCGCCACCCGCAGGACCTCACGCGTCGCCTCCGGCAGGCGGCCGAGGCGTTCCGCAAGCAGTTGCGATACGTTCTCCGTCGGCTGCTGTTCGAGGATCTTGCGCGCGTCCCAGACCCACTCGCCCCGTTCGTCATCGCGAACGAACAATCCGGCGCGGTGCAGCTCCCGCAGGAACTCCCCCACGAAAAACGGATTTCCGCCGGTCTTGGCCAGCAGGATCTCGGCGAGCCGCGTGCCTTCTTCGGGCGAGGCATCGAGCGCATCGACCACCAGCTGCCGCAGATCATCGCGGCGTAGCGGGGGCAGCGTGATCCGATCGACCGGGTGGACCTGTTCGACCGCCTCAAAGGCGGCGAGCATCGGATGGTTGGCGCCGACCTCGTTCTCGCGATAGCACCCGAGGAAGTAGAGGTACTGACTCTCGGGATTGGTGAGGATCGCGCGAATCACGTCGAGCGAGGCCTCGTCGGCCCACTGCAGATCGTCGATGAACATGACCAGCGGCGACTGCCGCCGGGCGAATGTCGACACGAATCGCTGGAAACCGAATTGCAGCCGGTTGCGCGCCTCCATCGCACCGACGTCAGGCGGCGGCTCGATGGTCCCGAAGATATGCAGCAGTTCGGGCACCTCCTTGGCGATCACGCCGACATTCCCCGCCAGCGCGAGTTCGAGTTCGCGCCGCCAGTGCTCGATGTCGCCTTCGACGAGGATCTGCACCACGAGCGCGCGGCACGCCTGCACCAGGGCACTGAGCGGCTTGTCGCGGCGATAGATATCGAACTTGCCTTCGACAAACCGTCCGCGTTCGCGCACCAGCGGACGATGGACGGCGTTGATCAGCGACGACTTGCCAATGCCCGAGTATCCGGCCACGAGTAGTGCCGCGGTCTGCCCGGTGCAGACGCGCTCGAAGCGGTCGAGCAGCGTGCGCAGTTCGGCGTCGCGGCCGTACAGCTTGGCCGGGAGCTCGAAGCGGTCGGACCGATCATGTTTCCCGAGCGGAAACTCGACCACCGTGTACGTCTCGCGCAGCTGGCGGTCGCATTCCTCGAGGTCGCGCAGCAACCCGCTGCACGACTGGTAGCGGTCCCCCGAATGCTTGGCCAGCAGCCGGAGCACGATCGCCGAGAGCACCGGCGGCATCGGTGCGAACTCGGTCAGCGGGCGCGGCGTCCGGGCCAGGTGCCCATGCAGCACACCCATCGGGTGATCGGACTCGAACGGCTGCCGGCCGGTGAGCACTTCGTAGAAGGTGGCGCCGAGCGAGTAGAGATCCGACCGCAAATCGAGGGGCCGGTTCATCCGGCCGGTCTGCTCGGGCGACATGTACGCCAAGGTGCCGCGCAGCTGCGTGACCTCGCCGGCGTCGGTGTGCTCGGACGACAGGATCGTCGCGATGTCGAAGTCGATGAGGCGTACGCCACCGCTGACCGGATCGTACAGAATGTTGTCCGGGTTGACGTCCTTGTGGATCACCCCGGCCGCATGCACGTCGCCGAGGATGCGGACGATCTGGCGCGCGAAATCGAGGAAGGGCTTCACCGCCATCGGCTTGCCGCGCAGCGCCAAACGGAGGGAGGCCCACGGCACGAACTCGAGAATCAGCACCCGGCCGTTGCCGACTTCGCGCAATCCGTAGGTCCGCGGCACTCCAGGCGATGTGAGCCGCGAGAGAATCTCGAATTCGGTCTGATACGCCTCGAGCTGCACCGCGGTCGGATACGCTGCGCTCAACACCTTGAGGACGACATCGCCCTCGGGGCCGCGCGCGCGATGGACCGACGACGCGGCACCATCGTGGAGCGTTTCGACCAGTTGATACCCGGCCAGCTCGATCATCGGCGCCTCGCGGCCCGGCCCGGCCCCGTCGCGATCGTCACCAACCACCCCGCAAGCCCAGCGAGAGCGTGCGCCCGGCGGCCGGATAGAAATACGCCTCGCCGGTTCCGGCCGGATCGAGATAACCGGTGGTGTTGTAGTGCAGGTCGAACAGGTTGCGAGCCTCGAGCACCACCTCGATCGCACCGGCCGGATACGACATCCGTGCATCGACCCGGGTGAAGCCCGGCAACGTGACGGTATTGGCGTCGTCGAGCCAGGCGCCGTACACCCCGGTCACCGTCGCGCCGGCCTCCAGTCGCGACAGGATCTTCGCGGTGGCGCCGACGCTCACGGTCGTCCGCGGGATCGCCTTGAGGTACTTGCCGTTGTTGTCGCCGCTCTGGGAACGCACCGATTGCAGCGTGTAATTCACGAACAGCGAGGCACCGGATGGCGCCGACAGCACGACGCCGGTTTCCACGCCGCGGTGCCGGCTCTTGCCGATGTTGAGATAGCGGAGCGATTGGACATCAAAATCGAGCTCGTCGGTCATCTCCATCTGATAGACGCTGAGCGAGGCGGTGGCGCGCAGGGCGTCGGTCCACGCGGCCTCCTGATACACACCGGCTTCGAGATTGGCGCCATGCTGCGGCCGGAGCAGCGGATTCGACGTCGTCACGGTATATGGAGGCACCGGAATGGGAATCGGACGCTGATCGAACAACTGATCGAGCGTGGGCGCCTTGAAGGATCGCCCGGCGGTGAGATAGAGGTTGCCACGGTACCGGACATGGTTGAGGTAGCGGAAATTCAGTCCGGCCTTGGGGCTGAATGCGGCATGCGACGCGTCGGCCGCGCCCGGACCGTCAGGCACGGGATTGAACGTATCGCGCAACCAGTCATAGCGCGACCCGACGGTCAACCTGACCGGCGATCCGAGTTGCACCGTGTACTCTCCGAAGATCGCGGCGGTCGACCGGCTGCCGGTGCCGCTCGCGTCGAGCGGGCCGCGGCGACCATCGGACGCCCGATAGGCGGCCTCATCGCCCGACGCAACGGCGTAATACCGGGAATCCAGGTGTCCGTCATCCAGCACACCGCCCACGATCAGGCGCCCGGCGCCGGGGAGCGGCGCCTCGGCGACCTCGAGCTGCGCGGTGGCGAGCCCGCGCCGATCCGCCGCGACGCGGTCCTGCGTATCGCCAAACCCGGGCGCCAGCGCCAGCGTCTGCACGGCATCGGTGTTCCGCAACTCGCCGGCGACGCTGCCGGTCAGACGTACGTGCGCACCCAACTGGCGGTGGCCATCGAGAATCACGGAGCTGCTCGCGTCGTGCGTGTGGTCGAACCGGAAGAGATCGTCCGAGCCGGCGCGATCCCGGTCGAGCAGCGACGCCAGCAACGGCCCGGGTTCATCGAACGCTCGCACGAATGAGCGGACGCCCAGCGTGAGCGCGGTCCTGCCGGTCGACAGCAGCGACGCATCGACCATGGCTCGAATGCCATCGCGTTCGGCGTGTCGCCGAAACCCGTCGATGCGATCCACTGCCGCGGCAGCAGTGACGTCGCTGCCGCCGACGCGGACGGTGCCGCTCGCGTCAGCCGAGAACGAGCCGAACGTCCCGGCGCGACTTTGCCAGCGCAACAGGTTCCCGAGCCGCTGGCTGCGCGTGACGATGTTGATCACCGCCCCAAGCGCCGCGTCACCGTGGAGCGCGGACTCACCGCCGCGAACCACCTCCACGTGATCGATCACCGATGCGGGCGGCAACACATCCCACGGCACGAGTCCGGTCTGGAGCTGACTGATCGGCACGCCGTTGATCAGCACCACGACGTACTCGGCCTGACCGCCGCCGTAGAAGCCGCGCTCCACAAGTTGCGGGGCCCAGCCGGACCCGTCGGCATCGAGGACCGCAAAACCAGGAACCTGTTCGAGCGCACCGGCGAGCGTCGGACCGCCGATCTGACGGAGTTGCGCCGCGGTGATCTGGCTCACTGCGGAGGTCGAGCTGCTGAGCGGCGTCGCGGCCCGTTCTGCGGTAACCACCACCGGGTCGAGCACACGCATTGGCAGGCTGTCGCGCTGGGCCGCGAGCGGCACGGGTAGAAGCAGTGCCGCCAGGGCAAGGCCGCACGCCGGCACCACGTAACCAAGGCCCCGTTTCAGGCCCATCCGCGGGGCGATTGCAGGTACGGAACGGCGTGGCCGATCGTCCGGGAGAACCAGGGAAGGCGTCAACCTCAGAGTATGTCGCTCCGCTCTCGACGACGCAACCACGACTCTTCCCAAAGTGGCGCGCCATCCGTACGATTGTGCGATCCGGGATATCGAGATGACCGTTGGCTCGTCAGTCACGGCGACGCCCCGGGATCCGGCATCCCTGGGGACCTCTTGCTGCCGGAGCGCCCATGGACCCGAGGGTGGGACGTCTGCTCGTCGGCGTGGCCGGAGTCGCGACCATTGCCGCGTGGGTCGTGCATCCGACCCCTGGCGGCTCAAGGGCTTCCGCCAAACCGGTGCTCAGTCCGGTCGTTCCCACCGACCTTCCGCCCAATCCGACGCAGGCCGACGCGGTGAATTTCGCGTGGCAGGCGTTCGTCGCGATCAACTGGCCGGCGTTGATCGGCGTGCGCGGCATTCCCGATCCCAAGAAGAAGATCGGCCAGGACGGCGACGTCGTGTGGAACACCTGGAAGACGCCCGGCGAGGTGTTCACCAAGAATGGGCAGCTGCCCGCTGCCTGGAACCAGCCCGGCGGAACCCTCCCGCCGGAATGCCGGGTGGCCGGCGCAGCGGCTGGAGACTACTGGTTGCAGCGTCAGACGAAGGTGCCCGGTAATAGCAACAACGGTGCGATGCAGAAGGCCAAGGAGGTCGTCGGCGGCACGCTGACGGATCAGCATGGCAACCTGGTCCGATTCGATGTACGCCTGAATCGGGCGAGCTTCGTCAACATCGTCGCCAACGTCTACTACAACATCCAGGGTCAGGACAGCGCCAAGGTGATCGACTTTCCTTCCGGCGTGATGGAAGTGAAAGCCGCGTGGCGCGAACTCACCGATTCCGATCCGCCGGCTGTCAAGGCGCGGTTCTTCCGGCGCACCGCGTGGATCTACACTCCCGGGTCCGGCCCGACACCGCCAAGCTGCATCCATAGCGAGGTCGGCCTGGTCGGGCTGCACGTTACCCAGAAGACGCCGAGCCGGCCGCAGTGGGCCTGGGCCACGTTCGAGCAGATCGACAATGTCCCGCCGTTCGTGCCCCCCTCGGGCGTGGCTGTACCACAGCCGCGGACGCTGCCGTACTCGTTCAACAACCCCGCCTGCCCGCCGTCGGTGTGCGTGCCCAATCAGAGCACGGAAAAGAACGGCAAGCCGACGGGCATCCCGACCCAGGTGGTCCGGGTGGTCAACGTCGGAACGGCAGCGCAGCAAGCCAATCCCGCCTGGCAGGCCGAACTGCGCCGCGCGGTGGCGACGTCGCCGTTTCAGTACTACGAGCTGGTCGACATCCAGTGGCCGCAGAATCCCGCGCAGCGACCCGCAGGAAATCCTGCCCCCGGACTGCTGGCGAACACGACGATGGAGACATACGTGAACCAGAGCAGCTGCCTCAACTGTCACTATACGGCGCGCACCGCATCGGGGAAACTGTCGTCGGATTTCTCGTTCCTGCTGGCCGAAGCGCACCGGCGAACGGCGCGATGAGCATTCTCTCGTATCCCCGCATCAACTTCCGCGGCGTGTTCCGCACCAACCCGTGTACCTCAAACAACGATGACGTCCTTCCCGCGGCCGTCGAGCGTGACATCGATTCGCTCGGCGCCTCGCTCGCAGGAATGACGGACGATCAAGTCAACGCCTACCTGCGCGAGCAGGTGTACATGTCCAACAACCCGACCGCACCCTGCGTCGCGTTTCTCCGGTCGGGATGGAACCTGTACGGCGATCACTTTACCGCGTTCGACAACACCGTGGTGACATCGATCGTCACCGGACCAGCGCCGTCGCAGCAGCTGACCACGGCGGCGGCGGATCCGCTCATCGGCGAAGCCATCGCCGTCCTCGGCAGCGTGACGGGCGACCCTGCTCGCCGGGGTGACCCGATCATCTGTGATCTCGATTCGACGGGGCTGGTCACGACCCAGCTGTGGATCGGCGGTCTGCAGATCGGATCGCCAGGCGCGGGTGCGGCGGACGACCCCAATGTCACGTTGTTCAACTACGACACCCGGGCCTACCAGAACTGGCTCAACTTCTACAGCACGGTCGGCCCGTACAACGGCGAGCAGAATTTTGTCGGCATCGGCTGCATGATGCAGTTCACCATTCCGGTCTCGGCGTTTCCGGCGGACGTCAAGAGCAGTTCGCCGGGACTGCAGGCGCTGATGGCGGCGGCCAAGAACGTCGGCGGCCTGGTGGTGCGCTTTCGCTGCTATGAAGTCGAACCGCAGATCACTGACGAGAACCTGTACGCGGCGTACCAGCAGGGAAACGCGCTCGACAATCCGGCGATCGGGTATCTGGTGGGGACCATCGGCGTCTGGCAGCAGGGCGAACCGGAGACCGAGCCAGCGGGACGGAAGCTGCAGGCGAACTATGCCCCGAACGGACGTCCCGCTATGGCGTGGCAGTCTCCCGACGGCAAGGTCAATGGATCGGTGCCGGGATGCCCGTTGCCGTGGGAGGGGCCGCCGGCGCTGATCGGCAATGCGGTCGCGCTGGTCCAGCCCGGGTCGACGGTGATATCACTGGACCTGATCGAGTCATTCCCCAAGTACGGTTTTCGCAATCCCGACGGCCCACAGACCAAGACCGCGCGCGGCTTCACCGCGCCGCGGACAATGGCCAATGTCGGCAATGTCGAGCTCGCCGTGATCCCGCCCACCGGCGGGCCGCCGACGGTGATCGGACCGATCAACTATGGATTGGGGAATTACAGCCTCTATGAGGACTTCGGCGGCATTGTCGATGTCCCCTGCGATCCGTCGCTCGCACCGCTGCTCGCGATGGGGACGCTCGTGATCCAGGGGTCGCAATCGAGCGCGCTGAATCCGAAGGTCGTGCTGATTCAGGAGACGCCACTGCGGGTCGTGACCGACGACCGCGCGCTGTATCTGCCGCCCGGAGCCGCCAATCAGGTGGTGCGGATCAAGGTGTATCAGCGGGGCGGACCCACCACGCGCGACACGGTCATCTATCCGCTCGAGTATGCCAACATCATCCAGACCCAGACACCGCCTCCAAAGCCGTGCGCCGACGGCGTTCGGCCCAACCAGACGGTGTCGTCTGAATCGCCGGGGATCCTGTCGTATCCGGCATCGGTGACGATCCCGGCGGGCCAAGGCTTCGACGACTGGTTCGAGATCCAGATCTCGGCGGTGCAGAGTGGCGCAACGATTCTCTCGTACCAGACGGATACCACGGTTTTCGGCGACAGCATTCCGGCCTGGTCGACCTGCAACTACATCTCGATCCGGATCTACGCAGCTGATGATTTTTCCGCGCTGTACGCCAAGGGCCCGCTGCAATGGGC
>JBOHRY010000056.1:0-2939 GCA_050732955.1 Gemmatimonadales bacterium
CGATGATACCAGAGCCGCTGGGAATCGGTGACCGGGCGCTCGACCCCGCTCAACTGCGACTGGACCGGAAACGGTACTACGATGGTGCCATCCCATTTCGATGGCTGAGCGGCACCGGCCGGCGTGATGGCGTAGTCCCACTTGCCGTTGAGGTTGGTCCAGAGCGAGCGGACCAGCTGCGGGCGCGGATACTCGGGAAGCGGCGCATCCGGCTTCATGTCGGCGGCCCAGCGGGTGCTGATGTGCTGCGAGAGAGTCTGGGCTTCGAGCGCTGAACCGGATCCGAGCAGCAGGAGCACAACGAGAGCGGGACGAATCGCGATGGAACGGCTCGATGACGCGTTC
The DNA here is from genome assembly GCA_050732955.1 of Gemmatimonadales bacterium. Taxonomy (GTDB): domain Bacteria; phylum Gemmatimonadota; class Gemmatimonadetes; order Gemmatimonadales; family GWC2-71-9; genus Palsa-1233. Next base: position 346 of record JBOHRY010000056.1, read on the forward strand.
ATGAATCGTAACTTATGGTGCAGAGTGCGCGAGCGCGAGCGGTCTGGCCGGCACCCGGTCCACTCACCGCCGACTTCCACTTCTCGTTGGCTAATCACTACCAAAGATTCTGATCTCAGCCAGCCCCGCCGCCGCCGGCAGGTCGTGATCGAACACCACGCGAAGCCTGGTGGTCATCACCGGCTCGATTCGCACCGTGTTGACCGACGAGACCAGCGGATGCTCGGGTACCTGCGAGAGAATGTTGGCGTCTTTCCACACCGCACCGGCCCACGTCTGCACATGATACGACTTCGGCGCTTTCACACCGCCGCCATCGCCCCAGAGATAGAGTTCGATCGAGCGGACCTGGCGCGGTGCGGGGAAATCGAGCTCTACCCAGTCGCTCGCGTTTGGTGACCCGAATGCGGTCCACCGATTTCGCGAATAGCGGCTGAATGCCACCACCATGTCATTGATCTCGCTGACACTGTCGTACTTCGAGGTAAACGACGCGCTGGCCCTGGCACCCCACGCGAGATCCGTCGGCTGCGAATCACGTCGTGAGGCGATCACCGGCGTCGCGGGCCCCCACGTCTCGATTTCGGAGAGTCCGGTCGCGGCACCCGCCTGCGGTGTGAGGACGATGCGGACAGCGCGCGCCGTGAATGGCGTGAAGGCTACGACGTTGGCCATCCGCCCGGTCGGGTCGGCCGGCGAGCGATGCTGAGCCGGTACTGGCGTCCACGCGGCGCCGACCTCTGCCTCGACCTCGTAACGCTTCGGCGGGTGAACTCCGGTCGAGTCATCGAGAAGGTAGAGCGCCAGCCGGTCGAGACGCGCAGACGCGCCGAACTCGATCGTGACAGTGTCACGCGAATGCGGTGACCCGGTCGTGGTCCACCGATCGGGCGGCGACGCATCGTACCAGTAGTTGCCATCGTTCAGGTAGTGCGGCGAGGTCCCGGGTGCACTGTACGATGCGCGCACCAACGGATAAGGATGGTGGCCGTTGTTCACCGCAAAGTTCATGGGATGAGGAATTGGCCGGATATCCGGTGTCTGGCCCAGATAGACCAGCATCCTTCCAATCCGGTCGGCCTGCCGGCGCGTCACGCCGTCCACCTGGATCGTGAGGCCCGCGCCGAGATGATATCGCGAACCGTCGCGATCCCACACGATGGCGATGTCGTGCCCGTGATACCGCACAGCCTCGAGCGCGAAGTAATTCCACTCACTCGGCGCCAGCGGATTGACCTCGAGCGTATCGTCCGCACGGGGCCTGATCCCCGCGATGCCGGCAATTACCAGATCCACGTAACCCGAGTGGAAGTAGTGCTCGCTGTGATCGAAGGTGTTGTGCCCATTCCATGAGCCATTGTCCGGATTGGCGGCTTCGGCGATGTAAGGCCGGCCGTTCATCCGCTGGTCGAGCGTGTACGTCCTGAGGAGCCTGGCGTAATCCGCCCTGGTGATGAACGACTGATGGTAGGTGTTGAGCAGGTTCGCCAACGCGACCAGGGTCTGCGTTGTGGCATACGGCCATTCGTTGCCGCTCCAGACGCAGCAGTGTGGCGAGATCTCGAACTGCGGATCGTGCCGCTCTACCGTGGTGGGGCCGTGCGCCGAGAAGAAGTAGGCCGTGTCCATCAGGAATCGCCACGCCGATTCGAACCCGGTATCGGGAAGATTGAACTGCCACGGCACGTAGCCGATCTCTTCCCGGCCGTGCGGATTTCCGGCGAACGGCCCGCTTCGATAGGTGAGCGTGCTGGCCCGGATGCCGTCCTTTTCGTCATGCGCGAACTGGTGGAAGAAGAAGGTACGACTCGAGTCCCACAGTTCCTGTTGCACCCGACGCTTGAGATCAGCCGCTCGCGCGGCATAGTCGCGAGCGGTTGCGGTATCCCCGAACAACGCCGCGGCATTTGCAATCGCGCGCGCGTCGGCGAAGAGGTAACTGTTGAGCGTCGGGCGGTAGCCTTCCGCACCCGACCCGGGATCGGTCGTGAGCCGGCTGTTGATGTTGACTTCCATGCCGTCGTGCAGGCCATCCCAGCGAAACATCCGGTGTGTCGCATCCCAGTGCTCGGCCATCCACCCCGCATACTGCGCCTTCATGTGGGGCAGCATGGTGTGGAGGTAGCTCCGGTTCGCCGTGACCAGGTAGGTCGCCCACACGGCATCGCCGTACCAGTTGCTGTAGCTCCTGGGCTGTGCACCGGGAGTCTCGAACCAGTACCGGGCGTAATCCTCGACCGCGGGATGATCCTTGAGCCAGCGGATCTCGTACATCTGGTGGCCCAGCGGACAGCTGATCGCTCCGAATGCGCCGGACCAGAACGGCCGGTCGATGAATTCGGTGAAGACGTAGCCGGTTGCAGGCGACGCATACGTGAGGTGCTTGGTGACGAGCTGCCAGCGGTAGTAATACGTTGCGTCGATGTCGCTGTCGGGGGACTCGAAGAACGGGATGTGCTGCTGGTACCAGTCGAAGTCCCGGTTGTCGAGGTGCTGTCGCTGCAGGATTGCGCTGTGGTTCAGGATCGATGGAGGCACGGTGGGCCGCGCGTCGTGCGTCGTGACGAGAAGACGCGCGACAAGCAGTATTATAC
>JBOHRY010000057.1:0-2571 GCA_050732955.1 Gemmatimonadales bacterium
CCGCTGTACGGGCTGCTGTAGTAGCTCTTCCCGCCGAACGAAACGATCGGCTGCGGCGACGCCGACGGATCCGCGAGGGCGGCGAAGCCCTGCAGCTGGAAGGTGACCGGTGTTTGGGCAGCGAGCGCTGTCGCGGTAAACGTGAGCAGGCTGACTGCGATGGCCATCCGTGACTTCATCCGAGCCTCACCATAGGGGGTTTCGCGTCGCTGCCATGGTAGCGCAACCATCGTACCGGGAAAAACCCTACCTGTCGCGGTTGGCAACCGTTTGAACAGCAGCGACTTATGCAACTCCGGCGCGGACGCCACCGGACGTCGGAGTGGAACGTGTGGTGTGGATCCCTCACCGCAAAGCTGTGTACGCACCACTCTTTTCATCCTCGAAGCCGGTGGGGCATGACTTCTGCCCCAATCGCTGTCGCCATGTTCACTCCCTGCAGCAACGCATTCGCGACTTCGCGCCGATGATCGACGCGCCGACGGGTTGCGCGCCATCGCTGGCGCGGTTGCGCCTCAGTTTTCCGATGGACATCGAACTCGGCAGTGAACTCGCGAGCACAGCCGGTCGGCGGAGATTCAGTGCGACGGTTGGTGGACAGTCAGCGATCATCACGCTCCACTCCAAACCTCCCGTCGGACTTCATGCTGTCGACGTCGAAGAACGCCTGGCAGGACTTCAAACGCTGAGGCACAGCAACATCACCTTGCCGCTGGCGTGGGGCGAACTCGACAGCGCGGCCTGGGTTGCGGAGACTGTACCGGCCGTGCCGACGATCATCGACCGCATGGCCGGCGGCGCATTGCCGATCGCCGAAGCAGTGGCGGTGATTCGTGACCTGACCCGGGCCGTCGCAGCGATGCACCGGCGCGGGATCTGGCATGGAGCGATCGATCTCGACGTCATCGACCACGCGCCCGATGGTGCGCGTCTCGGCGGCGTCGGATTGTCCCTGGGCGCGTCACGCCGCGACGATCTCGATGCGCTCGGCCGGGTGGCATGGGCGCTGCTCAGTGGCGATCGCCGCCCCGCGGCAGTGCAACCACTCTCGCGGCTGCGGCGCGGCGTGCCGCCCGAGCTCGATGGACTCTGTGTGTCGTTTCTCGCGCCGGTGCTCGCTGATCGTCCTGCGTCCGCTGAGAGCATTCTGGAAGCGCTCGATGCCGTGCCCACGTCCCGTCGCAATCCACTGACGTCGCTGGTCGATCCGGACTGGGATGTGCGGCCGACGCGGCGCGTGGGTTGGCTGATGCTCGGCGTCGCCATGGCAGGCCTGGCGATCCTGTTCGCGACCAGGACGTGATGTCCGGAAGTGATATCCGGAACGTGCGAATCGCGGTGGGGCGCGAACTTATTCTGTCCGCTTTCGGTTCATGTGGGGTACGGTTATCGTTTACCGCAACAGAGACCTGATACTCAGAAGGATTTGCGTGGCTCGACCCAGACGTCGCAGTAGCAAGGCCGCCTCAACCGAGAACGGCAGCAGTAGCACCCCCAGTGGTTCCCGCCTCCGTCGCTCCCCCGGACGTTCGTACGGTGCGCATCGTGAATGGCTCCTCGATCGGCACGGCGCGGTCTGCGCCTACTGCGGCACCCGTGTGCCCGCCGAAACCATCACGCTCGATCACGTGCGGCCGCGTCGCGGCATGTCGGCGTACGACCGGCCTGACAACCTCGTGCTCGCGTGCCGCACCTGCAATGCCGCCAAGGCGGACACGCCGCTCCTGGCGTTTCTGATGGCCAAACGCTCACGTGGCGTGTTCCTGCTCCACTACGGGGATCACCTGTCGGAACCGCTCAAGGCGCTGGCGCGGAACGCCAGTGAGAGGCCGCTCCTCCCGCCAGACTGACCGAGTCACGCTCACCAGGAGGCTCGGATGGCATACGGCAGAACGAGATCAAGGCGATCGCCACGGTCGGCGGGTCGTACGTGTTCTGATGCTTCGGCGCCGTACCCGCCCTCGCTCCAAATGACCGTCATCCCGAAGGTACTGAGGCATCGGCTACCAATGGCTCAGACGCGGACCTTTCCCGGTGACGTCCCGGCCGACAGCGCCTCGGCCACGATCCGCGCCTGCTCGGCACCGTGGGCCGAGGAATAGCCTTCCGATGGCGCCGCGCGTTCCGGGCGACCGACATACCGCAGATAGACGCCGGGCGGCAGGATCGGCGAGAGGCGCTGCTCGATGAAGGTCCACGGTCCCATGTTGCGCGGCTCTTCCTGGGTCCACACCACTTCGGTGAGCGACGGATAGCGCGACAGCAGGTCGCGCAATTCCTGCTCGGGGAAGGGATAGAGCTGTTCCACGCGCGCCAGTGGCGGGCGCTCATCCCGCTTGACCGCCTCCGCCAGCAGGTCGTAATAGACCTTCCCGCTCGAGAGCACCAGCGCGCGCGCCGAGGCGCGGTGTTCACCGATCCCCGCATCGTCGAGCACGGTTCGGAAGGCGCCAGTCGCGAGATCCCCCAGCGATGAGCCGGCTTCCTTCTTCCGGAGGAGCGACTTTGGCGTCATCACGACCAGCGGCCGTTGCAACGGCCATTTGGCCTGGCGACGGAGCAGGTGAAAGT
>JBOHRY010000058.1:0-2826 GCA_050732955.1 Gemmatimonadales bacterium
GGCGTCGATGCCTTCGTCGGCGAGCGTCTTGGCGGCGCTGAGTGCCGGCGCAACCGTTTTCGAATGGCAGACGATGGTGACGTCCTTGCCAGGGCGCTTTATATCCGCCGAGCCGAGCGGAACGAGATGTTCGCCGTCGGGCACGTCGCCTTTCACGTTGTAGAGCATCTCGCCTTCGATGAACACGACGGGATTGTCATCGCGGATGCTGGACTTGAGCAGCCCCTTGGCATCGGCGGGTGTCGCGGGCATCACGACCTTGAGTCCCGGGATGTTGGCGTACCAGCTCTCGAACGCCTGGCTGTGCTGCGCGCCGAGCTGAAGCGCCGCGCCGCCCGGACCGCGAAAGACCAGTGGGCATCCGATCTGGCCGCCGCTCATGTAGCGCACCTTGGCGGCGCCGTTGACGATCTGGTCGATCGCCAGGAGTGCAAAGTTCATGGTCATCATCTCGATGACGGGACGAAGCCCGACCATCGCTGCGCCGACACCGATGCCGGTGAAGCCGAGTTCGGAGATCGGGGTATCCACCACGCGGCGGGCGCCGAATTCCTTGAGTAATCCGCGGCTGACCTTGTAGGCACCGTCGTATTCGGCGACTTCCTCGCCGATGAGGAAGACGTTGTCGTCGCGCTGCATCTCCTCGCGGAGGGCCTGGTTGAGGGCGTCTCTATAAGTGAGGACCGCCATTACGGCGCCTCCGGCGCATACGCATCCGCCCACAGCTGTTCCGGCTCCGGCTCGGGCGACTCCTCGGCGAACTTCACCGCGTCGGCCACCTCGTTGGCGACTTGCGACTCGATCTCCTGCAGTCCGGCATCGTCCAGCATGCCAAGTTCGCGCATCCGTGTTTCGAGGAGCACCAGCGGATCGCGCTGGCGCGAAGCGTCGAGTTCTTCCTTGCTGCGGTAGGTGCCGCTCGCCGCGTCGGACATCGAGTGACCCACGTAACGGAAGGTGCGAATCTCGAGCAGGGTTGGGCCGTCGCCGCGCCGTGCCCGCGCCACCGCATCCTCGGTCGCCTGCCGGACCGCGACGACATCCTGGCCATCCACCTCCACACCGGGCATCGCGTAGCTCGCGGCCCGCTGCCAGAGATCGGTGATGGCGGCCGCGCGACTGAGCGCGGTACCCATCCCGTAACCATTGTTCTCGATCACGAAGATGGCCGGCAGTTTCCAGAGTCCGGCGATGTTGAGTGTCTCGTGAAAGGACCCGATGTTGGCGGCCGCTTCGCCCATGTACGCCAGCGACACCTGGTCGGTGCCGCGGTAGCGCGCGGCGAACGCGAAACCGGCGCCAAGCGGAATCTGGCCGCCGACGATGCCGTGCCCGCCCATGAAATGCAATGCGGCGTCGAAGAGGTGCATCGATCCGCCCTTGCCGTGCGAGCACCCTGTCGCCTTGCCAAAGAGCTCGGCCATTACCGCACGCGCCGTTATCCCGCGCGCGAGCGCCTGGCCGTGTTCGCGGTAGGCGCTCACCACGTAGTCGTCGGCCCGCAACGCGGCGAGGGTACCAACGGCGACCGCTTCCTGGCCGATGTAGAGATGGCAGAATCCGCCGATCTGCCCAAGGGAGTAGGCTTCGCCGGCCTTCTCCTCAAATCGCCGGATCAGGATCATGATCCGCAGCCAGGCGTGATACTGATCGGCGTAGGGTGCATCGGGATGCTGGCGCCGCTGGCGCTGCATCGGCTCGCTCACGCCCATCTAGCGTTCGCCTCCGGCCGATGTGGCGAGGCGCTTCTGCTCCCAGGCGTGATAGGACGATCGTGTCAGGGGCGACGCCTGCACATGAGTGAATCCCAGTCGCATCCCGATCGCCGCCAGCTCGGCGAATTCGTCCGGCGTGTAGTACCGTGCCACCGGCAGGTGACCGTCCGACGGTCGCAGGTATTGACCGAGCGTCACGATGTTGACGTCACTGCGGCGCAGGTCGGCGAGGCAGGTGACGATCTCGTCCCACTCCTCACCCATACCGAGGATGATCCCCGACTTGGTCAGCGTAGCCGCATTCATCGCTCGGGCATTGGCGAGCAGGCGGAGTGCTCGGTCATACCGCCCGCCCGGTCGTGCGAGGCGATAGAGTCGCTCGGCGGTCTCGAGATTGTGATTGAGGATGTCGGGCCGCGCATCCATCACGATCCGGAGCGCCTGTTCGGAACCCTTGAAGTCGGGGATCAGCACTTCGACCGAGGTTTCGGGCATGCGACGCCGGATCTCGGTGATGCATGCCGCAAACGCTTCAGCTCCGCCGTTCTCGAGATCGTCGCGATCGACCGACGTGATCACGACGTGCTCGAGCCCCATCATCTCCACCGCTTCGGCGAGGCGCGCCGGCTCAGCCGGATCGAATGCCGCTGGTGTCCCGTGCGATACGGCGCAGTAGGCGCAATTCCGGGTGCAGACGTCGCCGAGGATCATGAACGTCGCGGCCTTGTGCTCCCAGCATTCGCCGATGTTGGGGCAGCGAGCCTCCTCGCACACCGTGTGCAAGTCGAGTTCCCGCATCATGCGCTTGATGTGGAGGTAATTCGGCCCACCGGGCGCCTTGACCTTGAGCCAGGACGGCTTCCGCGGCGCGACGAATGGCAGCACTGCCGCGGGTGCAGCCGGGGCAGCGGACTGCGGGACTTGGCGGGTCAGTTGCACGAGCGGTACGGCCACCCGAACTCCTTGTACTGCACGAGGTTGCCCGGCGGGAGTCGATCCCGCACGAACCGAACAAGATAGCGCCCCCGGGACCGGAGGCGCTATCGAAACCGTGTTGGTGGAGTGCCGCGACGTTTCCGCCGCCAGGATTGTTAGGGAAGCGGGTCGACGG
>JBOHRY010000059.1:0-8922 GCA_050732955.1 Gemmatimonadales bacterium
GTGTAGATGCGTTCGGTGTGGAGGAGGGTCATTCCTAAAGTAAAGGCGTTGGGCGTTAGGCATTATGCGTTAAGAGCGTCTTTCTCCACACCTTCACCCCTACGCGAGTTCGAACCGCTCCCCGTGCTTCGGCACGTGGACCTCGGCCACGCCTTCCTCCTGCAGGATCTGCTGCATCGCCAGCAGCGATTGCGGCTCGCCGTGCACACAGAAGCCGTGGCGGATCGGGCCACCCAGTTCCCGGACCCAGCGCCGGAGTTCGTCGCGTCCGGCGTGGGCCGAGTAGCCGTCGATGGTGGCGACCTCGGCGGCGATGTGGCGCGGTTCGCCGAGAATGCGGACGTCGCGCTGACCGTCCTGGATCCGCCGGCCCAGTGTGCCTTCCGCCTGGAAGCCGACCAGCAGGATGCAGTTGCGCGGAGACTCGCAGTGATTGGCGAGGTGGTGCGTGATCCGGCCGTTCTCCGCCATGCCGGATGCCGCGATGATGATCGCCGGGCCGTTGAGCGAGTTGAGCTGTTTCGACTCGTTCACGTCTCGCACGTAGGTGACCAGATGGTAGTCGAAGAGCTTCGAGTCGGTCCGGATCAGCGCCTCGGTGTCGTCGAAGAGTTCGGGATGCATGCGGAACACCGCGGTTGCTTCGACGGCCAGTGGTGAGTCGACGTAGATCGGGACTTGCGGGATTTCGTTGGCGTCGGCGAGCTGGTGCAGCGCGTAGATGAGTTCTTGCGTGCGACCCAGCGCGAACGACGGCACCAGGACGAGTCCCTTGCGCGCGGCGACGCGGCGGATGATCTCGCCGAGATGCTGCGTCGCGTTGGTGGACGTGTCGTGATTCTTGAGCGCATAGGTGCTCTCGACGATCAGCGTGTCGATCGGGCCCCGCGGACCATCGGGGTCCCGGATGATCGGCTGCCCCCAGCGGCCCACATCGCCGGAAAAGACGAGCCGGTGCGGTGTGGCGCCTCCGATCTGCGCGTCGACATTGGCGCTGCCGAGGATGTGTCCGGCGTCGCGATAGATGACGGCGAGGTCGTCGATCACCTGGAATGAGCGGTTGTAGGGATGCGCCACCATCAGCTCGACGGCATGCACTGCATCGGCCATGGTGTAGAGCGGCGCCGACGTCGCTCCGGCGCGACCCTTCTTCTTGAGGTACGCGAAGTCGCTTTCCTGGATATGCGCCGAGTCGGGGAGCATCGACGCGCACAGATCGCGCGTGGCAGGCGTCGCGTGGATCGGATGGTCGAATTGGTTGGCGACGAGAAGCGGCAGCCGGCCGGAGTGATCGATGTGGGCATGGCTCAGGACGACGGCATCGATCTGCCGCGCATCGAAGGACACCGTGGCATTGAGGCGGCCCGCGTCCTCGCGATGTCCCTGGAAGAGTCCACAATCGAGCAGGACGCGCCGGCCGTTCCATTCCAGCAGATGACAGGAACCGGTGACCTGCCCGGCGGCACCCCAGAACGTGATGGCTGTGCTCACGAGACGAATCCCTCGAGAATGATCAGGCGGTCGGTGCGATGCAGAGAGTCAGAAAGGAAAGGATTCGTTCTGCCGCGGGACGATCACGTCGCGGACGCCTTCTTCGCGGAGGATGGTGACCATCATCGCGACCGCGAGATCGTCGCCTTGGACCACGAAGGCACGCTTGACCGGGCCGCCCAATGACCGGATCCAGCCGCGCATCTCCTCGCCGTCGGCGAAGCCCGAGTAGGCGGTCATCGTCTCGATCGTCGCCTGGCGCTCGACGGTGACGCCTTCGAGTTCGACGGCGTCTGCGCCGTCCTGCAGCAGCCCGCCGACCGATCCTTCTTCCTGGAACGACGTCAGCAGAACGGTGTGGCGCGGATCGCCGAGACAGCGGCGCAGGTGGTGTGCCGAGCGTCCCGCATCGCAGGTTTCGTTGGGCGCTATGATGATCGCCGGGCCAGCAACGTGGTCGGTGCGGTCGGGTTCGCCTTGCGGCACGAAATTGAGGAGCGAGCGATCGAAGGCGCCATGCACGTCGTGAAAGGCGCGCTCGCCGGCCGCGATCGTTTCGGGATGCAGGCGCAGGATCGTCGAGAGCGACACGGGTGCGGGCATGTCCAGCCAGATCGGGATCTCCGGAATCGCCCGGTGATGCCAGAGGTCCTGCACGGCGCGCACCAGTTCGTGCACCGGGCCGATGGTGGCGGCCGGCACGATGATCAATCCGCCGCGCGCCACGGTCTCCTGGATGATGGTCGCGAGTCGCTGGCGTGCATCGCTGAACATCGGGTGACGCAGGTGCGCGAAGGGTGAGCCGATGATGAGCGTGTCCACTTCACCCGGTAGCGGCGCGGGATCGCGGAAGATCGCCGAACCGGGACGCCCGACGCCGCCGGAATACACGATGCGGTGCGAGCCACCTTCACCGGTGCGCAGGTCAATACTCGCCGAGCCCAATGTGTGACCGGCTTCCGCGAATTCGAACACCAGGTTGCGGCGAAGGTGCAGCGGTCGGCGGCAGGGCTGACCGACGCACTGTTCCTGCGTCGCGAACACATCCGGCAGGTTGTAGAGCGGCTGAGCCGTCGTCTGCAGCTCGAGCGCGGTCTCGGTCAACAGGATCGCGGCGCCATCGCGCGTCGCCGGGGTGGCGTACACCGGTCCGTGAAAGCCGTGGCGTACCAGTTGCGGCGTGCGTCCCGACGCGGCGAGGCCGGCGTCGCTCAGCAGAATGGCGTCTACCTTCGAGGGATCGAGCGGCAGCTCCCGGTTCTTTTCGGCGGCCTGCGAGACGTTGCCCTGAAAAAGACCGGCATCGAGTAGCACCCGCGCGCCCGCGGCCTCGAGCAGGATCATCGAGCCGGTGGCTGTGGCTGCGCCGCCGAAGAATGTCAGGGTGCGAGGAGCGCTCATTTGGTCCCGAAGAGGCGGTCCCCGGCGTCGCCGAGGCCTGGAAGAATATACCCCAAGGCGTTGAGCCCACGATCGTGCGCGGCCGCGTATATCGGAATATCGGCGTGCGCGGCACTGAATGCAGCCACGCCTTCCGGTGCCGCCACGAGGCAGAGCAGGGAAATATCGACGGCGCCGGCCCGCTTGAGCTCTGTCGCCGCGGCGATCGCCGATCCGCCGGTGGCCAGCATCGGATCGAGCATGAAGAAACGATGATCGGCTGCCGGTGTCGGCACCTTGAAGTAATAGGAGATCGGCTGCAGCGTGGCGTGGTCGCGGTAAAGTCCGATGTGGCCGACGCGCGCCGTGGGAATCAGCTGCATGATGCCGTCCACCATGCCGAGACCGGCACGGAGAATCGGCACCAGCGCGATCTTGACGGCGATCCGCTCGCCGGACGTCGTCTCCAGCGGCGTCACTACCTCGACCGCCTCGGTGCGGAGATCGCGGGTTACCTCGTACGTCATCAGTGCGGCGATTTCGCCCACCAGGTGCTTGAAGTCGCGGCCGGACGTATCGACGTCCCGCAACAATGCCAGCTTGTGCCGGATCAGGGGATGGTCGATGACGGTGAGCCCGCGGCGGGGCGGGGGTTTCATGCGCCAAAGGTACCGGTGGCTGCCAGCCGGCGGCCAGCGGGTGGCGCGATGCACCCTGTCGGCGACCAACGTCGCGGATAGCTTTGCTTCATGCGACCAGCACTTCGCGGCGTCGCGTTCGCGGCAATGATCAGCGGTATCGCGAGTGCGGGCGCCTGGACGCCAGCTCTCGCCCAGGATCCGTCGCGAGCTCCTGACAGCGCGATCACCGCTGCGGAACACGCCGCGGCCCGCTGGTTCGCGCTCCTCTCCGATGGGAACTATGCTGCGAGCTGGGAACAGGCGAGCCGCTACTTTCTGGAGCACGTGAGCCGGGAACAGTGGGCCGTCAACGCCGAGCGACTCGACCGGCAATTCCGTCGCGCCGCCTTGCGGAAGCTGGTCGAAGCTCGCTGGTTGGAAGACGAGCCGCCGCTCCCTCACGCCGAGTATGTAGTACTGCGATGGCTCACGGTGATCGACGAATTCCATCAGGTGGGAGAGCGGGTCATCATGTCGCACGAGCCGGACGGATCGTGGCGCCCCGCCACGTACGATCTCTTCCCCAACGTCGACGGGATCCCGGTGGGTGTGCCCGACCACGGCGCGAGAGTTCCGCCGCCGCACTCCCCACCGGTGCCGCGGGCGATGGCCCCGGGGCGGCCGTGAAGCCGGTAGTCGTGGATCGCCACCTGTACGGCGCCTTGATCGCGTCATTGCTCGCGACAGCGTGCCAGCGCCACCCGACGCCGCTCTCGGCCGATCAACAACGGCTGATCGTGGACAGTGTGCAGACGATGCTTACCGGGTGGCGCGATGCGCTCGATGCCAGGAATTTCACGCTCGCGGCGAAATACTACTCGAATGATCCGGCGTTCCGCTGGTTCGAAGACGGCGAACTCAAGTACCGCTCCGGCCGCGAAATCGGCGACGCGATGACGGCCATGGCGCCGGCGTACCGCGAGTTCACCCTGAGCCTGATCGAGCCGGAGATCACGGCACTCGCACCGGGCATTGCTGCGGTGACGACCAACTTTGCCCAGAAGATGACCGACACAACGGGCCGCACGGTCGGCTTCGCCGGCGCGCTGTCATTCACGGGGTGCACGGTGATTCAGGATGGAAGTTTCTGATCGGCCACACCTCGTCGGTGTTGCCGCCGCTCGACACCAACGTGCGGATCAGGGGTCGAAAGACGTGACGAAAAGTGCGGCTGCAGCGTCCCCAACCGGTGGCAAGCGACTTACCGAATGCGAAAGGATCCCGAAAATGCTCCGGACATCGGTACTCGTGATGATGGCGCTGGTCGGTGGCATCGCCGTCGCCTCCGCTCAGGACGCGTCGCGCGCGGTCAGCGGCAGGGTGTTCGATGACACGACTGGGTGTCCCGTAGCTGGTGTGGTGCTCCAGGCGACGGGTGGAACCGCGCGAGCTCTGACGAACACTCAGGGACGCTACCGGCTGATGTCATTGCCGGCGGGAGATGTGGTGGTCCAGGCCACCAAGGCCGGGTACCGTACCAAGCAGAGCCTCCCGACAACGGTCACCGATTCGTCCGCCCGCATCGATTTCTCATTGATCCGGACGCCCGGCGACAGCGGCGGGCGGGCGGGGTATCCCAGGAAGGCCTGCCAGCTCGAACCGCCCGACCAGCCATAGTCATCCACGATCTTTGCAGAGCGACCTCTCCGGGTTGTAGCCGGTCCGCTCGGGGAGGTAGCTTCTCGCGTCGAGAGCGGCACGCCATTCCACCTGCAACCCGTCATTCATCATCCATGCCTGAATCCGAGCCAGCCGAAACGGTCCCCGCACCACCACTGCTGATCGATCCGGTCGCCCAGAAGCTTTTCGCCGCGCGAACGCTGGTGATCTCGGGTGAAATCGACCAGGCGGTTGCCGAGCGCGCGATGTCGCAGCTGCTCGCGATGTCGGCAGAGTCCGACAAGCGCATCACCATCTTCATCAACTCGCAGGGTGGACATGTCGAAGCCGGCGACACCATTCACGACATGGTGCGGTTCATCTCGGCGCCGGTGCGGATGGTCGGCACGGGCTGGGTCGCCAGTGCGGGCGCGCTGATTTTTGTCGCCGTCCCGCGGAAGCAGCGGTTCTGTCTGCCGAACACCCGATTCCTGCTGCACCAGCCCGCGGGGGGAATGGGCGGGACGGCATCGGACATCGCGATCGAGGCGCGCGAGATCGTCAAGATGCGTGAACGATTGAATCGCATTTTCGCGCGCGAGACCGGTCAGCCGATCGAGAAGATCGAGGACGACACCCTGCGGAACTTCTGGCTCGACGCCGATCAGGCCAGGGATTATGGCCTGGTCGGGAAGATCATCGGAAAGCAGAGCGAACTGGACTGACGTCGGGCGAGCCGTTTCCCGATCATTTCTCCGCCGTTGCCCAAGGGTACGCGCGCTACCGTCCGACCTATCCGGCGGAACTCTTCGACTGGATCGCCGCCGTTGCACCGGCACGCGACGCCGCGTGGGATTGCGGCGCCGGCAGCGGTCAGGCTTCGCTCCCGCTCGCCGACCGCTTCGCCCGCATCCATGCCACCGATGCAAGCGCGACCCAGCTCGCCGCAGCGCCGGTCCACGAACGGATCACATGGAGCGTTGTCCCAGCCGAGTCCAGCGGGCTCGAGGCGCACTCGGTCGATGCGATCACCGTGGCCCAGGCGCTGCACTGGTTCGATCTCGATCGTTTCTGGGTCGAGGTGCGCCGGGTAGCGCGACCGCAAGCCGTATTCGTGGCGTGGAGTTACGGCCTCCTCAAGTTCGACGACGCGCACCTCGATCGGTTGCTGCTGGAGTTTCACGACGACGGCATCGGTTCCTACTGGCCCATCGAGCGCGGCAAAGTCGACGCGCGCTATCAGGGGATCGACCTGCCGTTCGCCCGGATCGAGCCGCCGCCAATCAGGATGGACGCCAGCTGGACGCTGGACCAGTTGGCTGGCTACCTGCGCACCTGGTCCGCGACGCGGCGCTACATCGTCGACCGCGGCACCGATCCTGTCACCGCCTTCATTGAAGCGCTCCGCCCGCGCTGGGGCAATGCTCCGCGTCTGGTCCGGTGGCGTCTCACGATTCTGGCCGGCAGGATCGACGCGCGGTAGCGCCGCTGCTCCAATCATGCCATCGTTGAGCGTCTTTATTCGCGAGTCACCGATGCGCCAACTGACATTCGCCCTGGGCTTGCTGGTGGTACCTGTCGCGATGCCGGCCCAGAAACCGCTTCCCGCCGCGCGCCAGATCGCGCTTGCGGTGTTGCCGCTGCCCAGGGAGTTCCAGGCCGATGCCACGGTGCTGGGCTACAATGAGGCCGGAAAACTCGTGACGCTGCGCGCTGGCAAGGGCGTGATGATCTGCCTGGCGAGCGACCCCAAGGATGCGACCACCTTTCACGTCGCCTGCTACCAGAACTCGATGGAACCGTTCATGGCGCGCGGCCGTGCGCTCCGAGCCGGCGGAGCCAACGATGCCAAGGTGGACAGCGTGCGTTTCGCCGAGGCCAGGTCCGGGCGGCTGAGGGTGCCCAAACAGGCGGCAGCGCTCTGGACGCTGACCGGACCGTGGAGTGGCGTGAATGTCGCGGCAGGCACCATTTCGGCGGCGATCCGGCCGCTCTACGAGGTGTACATGCCGTACGCCACCGCGGCGTCGACCGGCATTCCCGTCCAACCGACTCGGAACGGTCCCTGGCTGATGGATCCCGGAACACCGAAGGCGCACATCATGTTCGCGCCGTCGATGTGACCGGGCGATGCTGATCGACGCGGTGAAGCGTTGCCTGATGCGCGACCTGAGCGGTTTCGAGCTCGAGCTCGACGCCTATCCGGACGACGCAAGCGTGTGGGCGCTTCCGACCGGGGTCAGGAACTCCACCGGCACGCTGACGCTGCACGGCTCTGGCAATCTCCGCCACTTCATCGGCGGCGTGCTCGGCGGCAGCGGTTACGTACGGGACCGGGACGCGGAGTTCACCATCCGCGACCTGCCGCGTGTCGAGCTCGAGATGCTGATCGCCATCACGCGTGACGAGGTCGCGCGGGCGCTGGATCACCTCGACAGCGACCTGCTTGCGAGCGACTACCCGCTGCCGGTCGGCAAGGTGACACTCTCGACCGGTCAGTTCCTGGTCCACCTCGCGACCCATCTGACGTATCATCTCGGCCAGGCCGACATGCACCGCCGTGCCGTCACCGGCCAGACTGAGGGCGTCGGCACGGTCGCGATTCCGCCACTCGCCGCCACGACCCACTGATTTCCTGGAGGTTGCATGCGCCTGCGGATCGTGGTGGCGGTGCTCCTGATCGTGGCTGGCGGGTTGATCCTGGCCGGAAGCCTCTCCTGGTCCAGGCGCAACGACGCGGTCAATCTCGGATCGGTGCGTGTGTCGACCACCGAGAAGCAGACGATTCCGCCGTGGATCGGCGGCGTCGTAGCCGCTGCAGGGCTGCTGCTGATCTTCGCCGGCGCCGGGAAGCAGCGGTGAGCTGACCTGATGGATCCCAGGCGAGTCAACATCTCGAGCGGAGTCAGATTCGAGTCGATCGTAGGATACTCGCGCGCGGTTCGCGTGGGTCCGTTCGTGTCGGTCACCGGTACCACCGCTACCGGGCCGGACGGGGAGATCGTGGGCGTGAACGACATGTATCGCCAGACGCGACAGGCGATCGACAACATTCTCGCCGCGCTCGGCAAGGCGGGCGCGGCCGCCGCCGACGTGGTGCGGACGCGGATCTACGTCACCGACATTGCGCGGTGGGCAGAGGTCGCCCGGGCGCATCGGGAGACGTTCGGCGATGTCATGCCCGCGACCACGATGGTCGAGGTGTCGAAGCTGATCGACCAGCGGATGCTGGTGGAGATCGAAGCGGACGCGATCGTCGCATCATGACGGAGTCGCGTGCCTGGTGGTTCGTGATCGTCGCCGGATTATTCGAGGTGGTCTGGACAATCGGGCTCAAGTACAGCGGCGGTTTCAGCCGGCCCGCACCGAGCGCCGTCACGATCATCGCCATGCTGATCTCGATGTGGTTGCTGGCGCAGGCGATCCGGATCCTGCCGGCCGGGACGAGCTATGCCGTGTGGGTCGGCATCGGCGCGGTGGGCACCGCGATGCTGGGCATCATCCTGCTGGGCGAGTCTCGCGCTCCGCTGCGCTTGATGTCGATCGCGCTGATCGTGCTGGGGATCGTGGGCCTCAGGGTGGCGAAGTAGGCAGCATGCTTCAACGCGGGTACCGATTACTGCGCGTGACGATCCGCTTGAAGGACCCTTGCGCGCCGGGATTGTGGGGCTCAAGCCGGCGAGATAATTTGCGCGCCCGGGCCAGGTAGCTCAGTTGGTAGAGCACGTGACTGAAAATCACGGTGTCGGCAGTTCGATTCTGCCCCTGGCCA
>JBOHRY010000060.1:0-6510 GCA_050732955.1 Gemmatimonadales bacterium
GTCCACCCGGCTTCGAGTTTCTCGATCGTCACCGTCGCGTCGGTGGTGATGGACTCAGCGGTCATCCCGGCGTTCGCGAGTTGACCGGAGAGCGCCATCGAGAAGCAGCCCGCGTGCGCGGCTGCGATCAGCTCTTCGGGGTTGGTGCCGGTTCCGTTCTCGAAGCGGCTGCTGAACGAGTACTGCGCCTCCTTCAACGCGCCGCTCTGCGTGCTGATCGTACCCCTGGCTTCCTTGCCGAGCCACACCGCCGTTGCTTTCCGGTTCATGGTCGCGCCTCCTTCGAGAATCCATCGTAAGCCGTCCGTCGCATCGCGCATAGTGCCGACGTTTGACGATTCCAAGCTCTTCGCGGTCACAGCGCCGTGCAAGTCCGGGTTTTTCCCGTCGTCACTCTGAGGCCTGACGCGACGGAGGACGGATGTCACATGACTTGACCGCCATCGACCCACGAGCTCCGGACTCAGCGGGATGGCATGTCGTCGTGGAGACCCCACGGGAATCGGGCGCCAAATACGACTACGAACCCGACTTTCGAGCCTTTCGCCTGGCGTATGTGCTCCCGGAAGGTTCGGTCTTCCCCTATCCGTTCGGCTTCATTCCGTCCACGCTGGGAGACGATGGCGATCCGCTCGACGTCCTGCTCCTTAGCGAAGAGTCGACGTTCTGCGGGTGCGTCATTGCATCGAGGGTTGTCGGGGTCATTGAAGGGATCCAGCGCAAGAAGGACGGCGCCAAGGAACGGAACGACCGCTTTCTCGCCGTGCCGGTGGCTTCACGGCGTTTCGCCGGACTCCGGTCCATCAAGGATCTTCCCGCAAAGCAGCGGGAGGACCTTTCCCGTTTTTTTGAGGACTACAACGAGATACTCCATCGCGAGTTTGACGTGATCCGATGGGCGGGCCCGTCAACTGCGACCAAGCTGGTCGAAAAGGGGCTGCGGAAGTACCGGCGAGCGGCCAAGCACCGTTGACGTCGTGGGAGTCGGTTGCCGCTCAATCAACCCGGATCGAGGAGAGCGGATCAACGCGCGAAGCCCGTCGCGCCAGAATCCAGACCGCGGCCAACGCCGCACCCACGGCGAGCCCGTCGGTTCATCGGCACCAATCCGCCACTCCTTGCATCTACACCAAGGTATAGGGTTTATCATGTTCCGCGGAGAGGACGGACCAATATGCGAATCGGGGAAGTTGCCACAGAGGCCGCCGTCGGGGTGCAAACCCTGCGCTACTACGAGCGCCGGGGTCTCCTGCCGAAACCCAGGCGCCACGCGTCAGGGCAACGCGCCTATGTCCCGGATGTCGTGCAACGGGTCCGATTCATCAAGCGCGCACAGGACCTGGGATTCACCCTCGATGAAATCGGCGGGCTGCTCGCACTCTGGACCGATTCCATCAAGTCGTGCAAGCAGGTTGAGCATCGGGCGGCCGCTACCCTGGACCGTATCCAGTCGAAGATCGACGATCTCGAGCAGATGCGTGATGCCCTGACCCAATACGTGAACGCCTGCCAGCAACGGCGATCGCTGGAAGAATGTCCGATTCTGCGAGCTCTTGGCGGAGCCGAAACGGAGACCGAATGAGTCGCGTTGCACTGGTCTATGACCAAAGCTGTCCCCACGTGACGGCGGCTCGCGATCAGATCCGTGCGGCGCTTTCGCTCGCGGGGTTGCCGGCCCGCTGGGACGAATGGGACCGGGATTCCCGGGAAACGCCTGAAGCGCTGCGACCGTTCGGCTCGCCGACGATACTGGTCGACGGCCGCGACGTCGCCGCCAGCGGCGACGAGGAGCTGGCTCTGCCAACAGCAAACTCATGCCGGGTCTACGTCGATGACGCAGGGCTGGTCGGCGTCCCGCCGGCACGGCTCATCGTGGGTGCCCTGGCCAGAGAGGCCCGGTCATGAATTCTGGAACTACGACGTCCGGCCCCGGCGGCGCATTGCGTGAAGCGGGCGCGGTCGGCGCATCCGTGAGCGGGATGGGCGGCGCACTGACCACCATTGTCGCGAGCGCCTGCTGTGCCAGCCCGGCACTCGCGCCGTTATTCGTTGGAGTACTGGGCGCCAGCGGTGCCGCCTGGGCCGCAGGTCTCAAGCCGTACCGCGGCTACATCCTGCTCGGCTCGTTGTGCCTGCTCATGGTCAGCTTCTGGAGCGTGTACCGACGCCAGCCAACATGTCCCGTCGGGGTCGTCCCGCCAAAGCCGCATTGGAGCGCACGCGCCGCGAAAGTGGTCGTCTGGATCGGTGCCCTGCTGTGGTGCGCGGCACTCGTCGTCGACCTCAGCATGTAGCAGCAGTTCCGTTACCAGGAGGTTGTGATGTCAACCAGATATCTTCGCGCCCAATGCGTCGTGTCGTTCATTCTCCTCGCAACTGCCTGTTCACGTGGCAGGGACGCCGCGTCGCACGTCGACCTGTCGTCCAGCCTGACGCCGCTGCAGGCGGCATTCAACGCCGATTCGGGGAAGGTTCGCGCGATCTTTCTTGCGTCCCCGGTCTGTGGCGTGTGCCTGAGTGGAGCCTCCAGGCTGCAGGCAGCGTGGCTGGCCAAGGACACCAGCGCAAACATCGCGGTCTTCGTGGTGTGGTCTCCGCAGCTGGGCGCCGAGGAGAAACACGTCGCCGGTGCGAGCGGGCTCATTCGCGGGTCGCGCGTGCACCATTTCTGGGACCCCAATGAATTGGCCGGGAGCGCGTACCAACCGTTGCTCAAGCTCCCTGCGCCTGCATGGGATACCTGGATGGTCTTCGACCGGAACGCGATGTGGCACGACGGTGCTCCGCCGACGCCGGCATGGTGGGAACACCAGTTGAGCGCCGGTCCCCCGGAGCTGCACCTCGATCCGGCGCGGTTCGCCGCGCACGCCGAGGCGCTGCAGATGGTCAACGCAGACCATCGCTAGAGCGCTGCGCGTACCTGCAGCGCTCGCGCCGGCGATCTAGCGTTTTTCGATGATGACGACCGGATCCTGCTCCTTTTCCTTCTCGACCGTGCGCTCCGTCGTGACGGTCTCTTCCCGCGGCTTTGCAATCTCAAGGCCCGGATTGCGTCTCAGCCAGAATCCGCAGCGTCGGATGACCGTCGAGGCTTTGCAGCGGTAGATACACTTCGTGCCTGGTGGCGTCCACAGCAACGGAATGGGCGTGCGGCAGGTCCAACACACCAGCCAGCGCGAGCTTCTGACCATTGACGTGGTACACCCACAGGCCCCCCGACTCGGTGGCCACGTAGAGTCGGTGCCAGGCCGGGTCGAAGGCGAGAACATCGGGATCGCCACCGACAGACTGGATGTCAGTGATCCGCAGCGTGCGCAGATCCACTACTTCCACCGTGGCGTTGCCTTCGTTGGCGACGTACAGCAGACGATTCGGCGAGTCGACCAACATGCCATGGGGACGATTGGACCGCGCCAGCGCAAAGCGGCCTACCACGGCGGCGCGCACCGGATCGATCGCCACGATCTGGTTGAGCGTCTGGACGGCGACGAGAACGCATCCTGATCCGGCGTCGTATCTGGTATTGCCAGCCTCGCCGCCGAGCGGAATCGTCTGGATGACCGTATCGGTTGCGCCATCGATCACCAGCTCATGACCGACGGATTCGTCCGAGACGAAAATCCGGTCGATGCCTGGCACATCGGCAATTCCGTCGGGAAATCCGATCGGGCCCGCCGTCGCCCGCACCGTCAGCGCTGGAAGGTCGATGACGGCGACCTGGTGATGGCCGGTCACTGAAGCGTACAGCTTGTGCAGGCGAGGCACGACCCACACACCGGTCACACGCGGCGCGTCGGCAACGTTCCCCGAGACGCGGCGCGTGCGGGTGTCGAACGCAATGACGTGCCCGTCGTCCATGTGCGAGATGTAGAGTTGTCCCGAGATCGGATCCAGGGACTGATAATCGAACCGGACCGGCCGTCCCGGCAGCGGTATATCCGCGACGACGCGAAGA
Organism: Gemmatimonadales bacterium; assembly: GCA_050732955.1. Classification (GTDB taxonomy): domain Bacteria; phylum Gemmatimonadota; class Gemmatimonadetes; order Gemmatimonadales; family GWC2-71-9; genus Palsa-1233. The sequence continues at coordinate 3,956 of JBOHRY010000060.1, forward strand.
ATCCCGGCGACGCTTCCCGGGTTTCGAGCGCCGACGACGATGCGGGTGTTGGGAGCCACGCCGATGGCGACGGCCGCGCCGCTCCTGGCCAGCGCACACGGTGTCTGCAGGCCCGGTGCACGAGCCTTCGCCGACGGCCGTAGTATTCCGGAGACCAGCACCACGGCAGAAAATCGCAGGTAGCTTGTTATCGCAGGTCGCTCCGCGCCGGAACCAGTTGCGTCACCGCAATCGCTGGAAGTCTACCGTCAATCCTAACGCCGGAACATCCGATGTATCGCTCCTCGGCAACAGCCTGGTATCGCCCCATCAGACATCTCATTCTTTGCGCATTCCTCGTCGGCATGACGTGCATCCGGGCGTCGGGACAATCGCCGATTGATACCGTATGGAAGCAAGTCGGCGGCATTCTCGAAACAGCGCCAACGAACGCCGGCGGATATGAACGCTACAACTTTCCCCGGAGCGACTTGCACGTGTCGGCTGCTGGCGTGCGCATCACACCGGCTTTCGCGCTGACAAGCTGGGCGGCATTCAGCGGCGCGCCAACGACCTCGATCGCCATGGGCGATATCGTGGTGACCGTTGCGGAGCTGCCGAAGGTATTGAAAGCGCTCTCGGAGCAGAAGATCGATGTAACCGCGATACACAACCATCTGCTGGGCGAAGAGCCGCGCATCATGTACGTCCACTTCCACGCCGCGGGGACCGCGATCGACATTGCGCGCCGGCTGGATGCGGTCATCCGGCAAACTGGAGCGCCGCGCCCGGTGCGTGCAGCGACGCCGGCCCCGGTCACGATTGACACCGCGATGGTATTCAAGGCGCTCGGCAAGAGCGGCAAGGCATCGGGCGCGCTCGCCCAGGCCTCCTTTATCCTGATCCCGGGAGTCGTTGCGATGAACGGTCAGACGCTGGTTCCGGGCCTGGCGTATGGCACGTCCATCAACGTGCAACAGGTCACCGCCTCGCGTGCGATCGCCACCGGCGACCTTGCGGTGACAAACGCCCAGCTGCAGCCGCTGCTGACCGCACTTGCCGCCAACGGTATCACCGCGACGGCGCTGCACAATCACATGATTGGTGAGCAACCACCGGTGTACTTCGTCCATTTCTGGGGCGATGCACCGCTACCAATTCTTGTCAGAGGTCTCCGGGCGGCGCTGGACGCAACGAAGCAATGAGAGAACCCGGACGCCGAAGCGCCTTCTTCCATGATCACTGCCCGACCGGTGGCTGCCACAGCTCGACCTTGTTCCCTTCGGGGTCGATCACCCAGCCAAACTTCCCGTACTCGAAGTCATCAGTCTTGTCGAGGACATTGCAGCCTTCCGCCTTGAGCGCTGCGAGCAGCGCGGTCAGGTCTTCCACTCGGTAGTTGACCATGAACGAGGCCTGACTCGGCGCGAACTGATCGCTTCCTTCCTTGGCGATCAACCAGGCAGTTGTTCCACCGGTGGGCTTGCCATCCGCGTCGGTCCAGTCGAACGCTGCCCCGCCCCACGGCTGGACGTCGATGCCGAGGTGGCGCTTGTACCAGGCGTGGAGTGCCGGCGCATCCTTGGCCTTGAAGAAGATGCCGCCGATGCCAGTGGCTCGCCTCATGGGAATCTCCGTACGGTGATTGGGGTGATGTGGTCGACGCGGCGTGTCGGTTAACTCTACCGTGTTTTCAGGTATTGCCTAGCCTCGGAGTCCACCAGTCCAGCATACACCAGACATTTCCGAGGCGATTCTCCGGTTCGAGACTTCCCGCGCCCCTGTACCACGCCGCCTCATCCTCTGGCTCTCGGGTTCCGTCGGCGGCGCCACACTGTTCCTGCGCCAACTCCGGCTCGGCACGTCGTTCACGTTGCGGTTTGTCGGGATCGCTACTCCGCCCGCAACGCGCTGACCGGATCAACCCGAAGAGCGCGCCACGCCGGGACGAGAGAGGCAGCGATCGCGGCGAGGAGCAGCGCGATTGCGACGCCCGCGAGTACGACGGGATCGTGCGGCGAAGTGTGATACAGCATCGCCGCGACCAGCCTCCCGGCGGCGAGCGACAGCGCCACGCCGATCACGATCCCGATCGCCACGATGCGAATCCCCTCACCCAGCACCAGCCGCACGATGTTGCCGGCGAGAGCGCCCAGTGCCACGCGCACCCCGATTTCGTGCGCGCGCTGCGAGAACACGCTCGAGATGGTGCTGTAGATCCCGACGAGCGACACGACAAGCGCAAGCAAGCCGGCGACCGAGAAGAGGATCGCTCCGAGTCGCCACGGGTGAAGTTGCCGGTCAAGGTACTCAGCCATCGCGTGCACCCGCGGCAGCGCCCAGTCGCCGTAGGTCGCGGTGGTGACCCGACGGATGAGCGGAATCAGTCGACTGGTTGCACCGGGGAGCGCCCGGACGATCGCTACGCCGCCATTGGGGTTGGCGTCCTGTGCCTTGGGTATGTAGAGCTGCATGGCCACCGAAGCTTCGACGATGTTCTCCGTGTGCGCATCGGACACGACGCCCACCACCTGACGGCACGGCGCATCCTTCTGGCCGATGATGACGCACTGGCC
>JBOHRY010000061.1:0-4712 GCA_050732955.1 Gemmatimonadales bacterium
ACCAGGCAGTGGTTCGCGGCACGGTGCCGCAGAGCATCACGGTCCGGATCATCGGCGGCAACGGCACCAACACGTTGCTCGACTCGTCCCGTGTGGCCGGCCATGCACAGCCAACGCACTTCTACGACGCCGGCAAGGTCGACAACGTGCGCTACGGGCCCTACACCTTGTTCGACCGGCGACCGCAAGTGCACGCACCGGGTGGTCTGTCCGACCCGGTCCGCGACTTTGGTGGTCGAACCGGACCAACGGCGGGGCTGACGATCAACCACGACGTCGGCGTCATGCCGCGCCTCGGCCTTGCCCATTATGGGTACGCATTCGATCACTATCCGTACGCAAGCATGGTCGCGCTCGAGGGGCGCTATTCGTTCAAGCGCGGCCGCTACAAAGTCCAGCTCAGCACCGACAACCGGCTGGAAAATTCCGCCCTGCATTTCACGACGCTCACGCGAGTATCGCAGCTGGAACTGATCGAGTTCCACGGCTTCGGCAATTCGACGCCGGCACTGGACACGGCTTACTTCGACGTGCGGCAGCGCCAGTTGCTGTTCCAGCCGGCGATCGCGCTCTCCCTGAGCCATAGCACCGAGCTCTCTCTCGGCCCGGTGCTGACGTATTCGGGGATCGACAATGTCCCGGGGCGATTTGTCAGTGATAGTCACCCGTACGGTTTCGGACGCACCGGATCATTCGGCGAGGCATCGGTGCGGTTAAGCCTGCATCACGACAACCGCGTTCCATCTCACCATGCGCACAAGGGAACAGTGCTCGATCTTGGAGCGAGCTACACTCCCGCGGTGTGGGACGTCGACAGTGCGTTCGAGGAAGTGGATGCGGCCGGCGGCATCTACCTGACGCTTCCGGTTCCCACCGCGCCGGCGTTCGCGCTGCGTGGCGGTGCCAAAAAGGTCTTCGGCACCTTTCCCTTCCAGGACGCGGCCTTCCTGGGCGGGTCTGGCACGATCCGCACGCTCGATCCCGATCGTTATGCCGGCGACGCCATAGTCTACGGCACTGCGGAGCTGCGGATTCCAATCTTCACCGTTCACATCCTCGCGCCGATCAACGTCGGACTGCTCGGCACGGTGGATTATGGCCGAGTGTACGTGAAGGGCGTGTCGGATGGTGGCTGGCACAATGCGTATGGTGGCGGCTTCTGGGTGGGCTTCCGCGACTTGACCGCCGATATCCGGGTCATGCGGGCCGATGACATTGGACGAACGGCGGTGCTGACGATGCGTGCCGGGATTCCGGGAGGACCGTTCCAATGAGTGATGCGAAGATGATCACGCCCGGTGCGGCGCTCGCGGCGCTGGGCCTGCTCGCATGGTCGTGCAAGCCGCCGGTGCAGATCACGCCGGCTCCCGCGGACGCGCCCGCCGCCCAGGTCGCGATATCTGGCGCTTCCGTCATGATCGGCGTCGGCGACATCGCCGTGTGCGGGTCCCAGGGCCACATCGAGACGGCGAAACTGGTCGACAGCGTGCTTCGCGCCGACAGCGTTGCCAAGGTCAACGACGCGGTCTTCACCCTGGGCGACAATGCCTATCCTGACGGCTCGACGAGCAACGTCGCTCTCTGCTGGGGAATTTCCTGGGGGGACAGCTCCCGCCGCATCATGAAGAAGATCCGCCCGACCGTCGGCAATCACGAAGACCAGAGCGTCGGAGCTTCACCGTATTTCAACTACTTCGGCGTCAAGGCTGGTGATCCGAAGAAGGGTTACTACAGCTACGACGTGGGTGAGTGGCATGTGCTGGTGATCAATAGCGAACTGATCGTCAATCCGGCGTTCACCTCTACCGAGCGGGATGCCCAATACGCCTGGCTCAAGACCGAACTCAAGGGCCCGCAGAAGCTCTGCACCATGGCCATGTGGCACAATCCGCGATTCAGTTCCGGATGGCACGGGACCGACGCGACGTTCCAGCCGGTCTGGCAGATCCTCTACGATGGCGGCGTCGACCTGATCCTCAACGGCCACGACCATGATTACGAGCGGTTCGCGCCGCAGAATCCTGAAGGCGTCGCCGACTCCGCCAAGGGCATCACCGAAATCGTGGCGGGAACCGGCGGCGGTGACTTCTACGGTTTCAAGACGCCGCAACCGAACAGCGTGGCGCGGATCGAGGGACACTACGGCGTACTCAAGCTGACGCTGGGCAAGGGCCAATGGGCGTCGGCGTTCATCGAGGTCAACGGCCGGGTCTGGGACCCCGCCACCGGCAAGTGCCACTGACGGGAGCCACACCGGCACTTCTATCTCCAGTGAGGAATCATGCGGATCAACATGCTGATGTTGTTGTTCGCGATGACGGGCGCGGCGGTGCCGCTGACCGGACCGGGTCACACCGCGGTTGTCCGGATCGGCGATGCCGAGATTCTCGGCACGATTGGAAGTTTCGATGCCAATGAGGGAGAGGCGGCGAAGCTGGGGACCACCAAGGCACAGGCCGCGGACGTGAAAAGCTATGCCCGGCTGCTGCTCGCCGACCACCAGCGCTCGCAGGCGAATATTCTCCGGCTGTCGAAGCAATTGCACATGCAGCCGATCCTGCCCGCCGACAGCAGCATCACGCGCGCCCACAAGGCGGAAATGGACCAGCTCAACCTGATGTCCGCCGCGGAGTTCGACAAGGCCTTCATGCAGAACATGGTGGCCGACCACAAGATGATGCTCGGGAAGATCGACAGCGTTCTCCGGCCGGCGGCGACGCGGGTGCAGGTCAAGAGGATACTGCGCACCCTCCGGCCCGTGATCGCAGCGCACCTCGCCCGCGGCCAGGCATGGCTGAACAAGCAGAAGCCCTAGAACTGCAGCGCGCGCAGGTACTTGTAACTGGCGGTAATGCTGGCGATCGGATCCGGCGGGTTGTCGCGCTCGACGAAGAAGTGCTTGATGCCGGCTTCCTTCCGGTGTGCGAAGATCTCCGCCCACTTGATGGTTCCCTTGCCAACATCCTCCATCGGATAATTCGGTGCGGGGCCGGCGTCCTTCACGTGCACCAGCGGAAACCGTCCCGGCCACCGCTTGAAATAATCCAGCGGTTCGCCGCCGCCCTTGGTGATCCAGTAGAGGTCCATCTCCACTTGCAGTTCGGCCGGCTTGGTGAGCTCGAGCAACTGGTCGAACATGCGCTTGCCGCCGACCTGCTGGAATTCGACGTCGTGATTGTGATACGCCAGGCGGATCTTGTAGAACTTTGCGTCGTCGGCGGCCTTGTGAATCAGGTCGGCGGTCCGCTTGATCGCTTCCGGCGAATTGCGGTCCGCATCAGCGACCGACGCGATCACCAGCCACTTGTGACCGATCTCCGATGCGTCGCTCAGCGTCCGGTTCCAAGGGCCGCGCAACGCGTCAAGGCCGATGTGCGCCGACGGCGATCCCAGCCCGTTGTCGTCCAGCAACTGCTTGATGGATCGCGGCGGCCGGTTGAAGTAGCCGGCAAACTCCACTTCCTTGTAACCGATCGCGGCGACCTGCGACAGCGTTCGTTCGACACTCGTCTGCATCAACTCGCTCACCGTGTACAACTGCAACCCGATCTTGTCGATCCGGTCGCGCATCAGCCAGTTCGCCCGACCGGGGAGGGCGAGTGCCGCGGTCGCGGTTCCGGCGGTCTTCACGAATTCGCGGCGATCCATCGGGTACTCCAGGTTGCAGGGGCTACAGGAACATGGCCGCGACCGCGCGCCCGCGCCACGGCGGCGCGAACCCTCACGAATCCGGCCGGCGGCGTCCCTCCAGATGCAGGTAGTGCATCACGCGATGCAGCATCGGCGTCAGCAGAACGCCCGCGGAGATGATCAGGACAAGGCCGGCGTACAAAGCAAACACTCCCGCGAATATTTTCCCTCCCGCAGGCACGATGTCGCCGATCGGCCCCATCCCTCCCAGCAGCATCGCCGCGTTCAGGAATGAATCAATCCAGCTGAATCCGGCGAAAATGTGATATCCCAGCATACCGATCACCAGCGACACGAGAATCAGCGCGAGCGCGACTTCGAAGTGCTGCCACATCCGGTACGCGAATTTCCGGCGCGAGAGTAACGGCTCGGCACGGTGCTCATAGATGAAGCTTCCCAACTGATCGATCATCTCATCACTCCCTCAGGACCAGGATCAGGCCGCGTTGAACCAACTACTAGCCGTGTAGTAGATCACGCGTAGTTGTTTCTGTTACTACTAACGCTTTGCGCCTGCTAGGAGGCCGTCAATGCTTGCCGTCGAACTTTACGGCGAATAGCTCTACCCTTTTCCAACCGGAGGTCGTCAGGCCGACGCGCACCACGGTCCCCGCTCCGGCGACTCCGTCATATGCGGGGTCGAAATGCGCTTCTGCCGCCGACGCACCGGATCGCAGATCCACGGACTCGATGACGCTGTCGAATACTTTGTCCGGGTCGCTGATTACCTCGGCCGAACCCGGGAGATGGCTGGCGAGCCCGGTTCGCCAGGTCCGATCGGCCACCTCACCCAGCACCCAGAGTCGATCCAACGGACCGAGCCAGAACCCACGAATTACCGGCTCTGGCGGGTGATTGCCATCCGGCGCCATGTCGCGAGCGTACGGAGTGAACCAGGCCGGACGGCGTTCAACAGTCGACAGGAGCTTGCCGATGCTGTCCCAATGCTCCAATCGCCAGCGGAACCGCGTCGGCATCGACCAGAAGGTTCCGTCGGATCCCCGCGCCAGCCATCGCGGCGC
>JBOHRY010000062.1:0-5542 GCA_050732955.1 Gemmatimonadales bacterium
GCGGCCGAGAGCCCGAACGTCGCAATGGTGTCGCTGGCTGTCGTGGTCGAGGAAAACGGCGGCGTGAACACATCGATACTGCCGCTGCCTCCCTGGTAGAGCAGCCCGTGCGAAAAGACCGGCGTGCTGTTGGACGGAGAACTGATGGTGGTGAAAGGTCCGCTGTTGGCGGTGACCGGCAGGATGAAGAGCCGGATATTCCCGGATAGTTCGGTTACCGCGAGAGTATTGGAGCTCGCGCCGATCAGGAACGGCTTGTTGAGCGGCAGCACGACTGTGGGGACGCTCGTAGCCGAAAGCGGCAGCGTGTACACTCGGAGAAAGGCCGGCAACGCGTCGTCACCGACGTAGAGCAACTGCGCCGGTGTCGGCGTGATGTCGGAGCCGCTGCTGCACGCCGCCAGCGCGGTGCACGCCGCGAGCAGTGCCATGGGGGCGAGACGCATGGTGCAGACTACCGGCCGCCTTGACGCCGGTCAAGTGACTCTCCTCCCCGTGCGGCGCTGCACTCACTCGTAACGCAGCGCCTGGATCGGGTCGAGGCGAGCGGCGCGCTGCGCCGGCCAGAGTCCGAAGGTCAAGCCGATCAGCGCGGAGAAGGCGAACGCCACCAGGACGGAGGCGTACGAAATCACTGTGGTCGCACCGTATTGCCGGCTGACGAAGACCGAGGCTTCGATGCCCAGGACCACGCCCACGATCCCGCCGGCGATGCAGAGCACCAGCGCCTCGACCAGGAACTGGCTCAGGATGGTGAACCGGCTCGCGCCGAGCGCCTTCCGGATGCCGATTTCCCTGGTCCTCTCGGTAACCGACACGAGCATGATGTTCATGATCCCGATCCCGCCGACGATCAGCGAGACCGCGGCGATCGAAAGGAGCAGGGTGGAGAACGTCTGCGCCGTCTGCTGCTGGGCCACCATGTAATCCATCGGAGAACGGATCCGGAAATCGTCCTCCTGGCCCGGATCAATCTGGTGCTGGCTGCGCAACACCCGCTCGACATCGACCATTCCCTGCGCGAGCGGCGTGCCGTCGCGGACAATCACCGCAATCGACCGCAGGCGGTTGGTCCCGACCACCCGGAATTGCGCCGTGCGAAGCGGGATCAGGATCTGCTCGTCGGGGTTGTCCCACCCCATGGATCCCTTGGCGCTCAACACCCCGATGACTTCGAACGGGATCTGACGAATCGAGATGCTCTGCCCGACGATCGCGGCCGGATCGAGGCCGAGCAGCTTCGGCACGTCGGCGCCCACCACGGCGTACCGCTCGCGGGCGGCGTCGTCGCCCTTGGTGAACATCCTGCCATACGTCAGCGTGTAGTTGTGCGCCTTGGGGTAGTTGGCCGTGGTTCCGACGATGCTGGTGTTGATGTTCTGATCACGGTAAACGACCTGCTGATATCGGGTCAGTTCCGGCACGACGTAGGTCAGCTCCGTGGCTTCCGCCGCCAGCGAGTCGGCATCCGCCACGTACATGGGGGCGCGCATCTCGGTCGCGGCGCCGCCGCGGGTGTGGCCCATTCCGGGGTTGATGGTGATCAGGCCGGCGCCGAGCGCATCGATTCGCGCCTTGACCGCCTTCTGCGCGCCGCCGCCCATGGCCACCACGGTGATGACCGCGGCGACGCCGATGACGATGCCGAGCATGGTGAGTGCCGCGCGCAGCTTGTTGGCGCGGATACTCCGGAATGCCTCGCGAACCGTTTCGCCACCGATCATCCTATGCTACCGCCGTCCATGCTCCGGGTGCTGTATCAGGTATACCCGGCGGGTGGGCCGTGCCTGTTGGGATCTGTTGTGACGTCCCGATGCGAACGCCGGGACTCGAACCCGGATGCCTTGCGGCGCAGGCTCCTAAGACCTGTGCGTATACCAATTCCGCCACGTTCGCCGGCCCGGACAACTTACGAACCCGCGGGCCGGCTGTCATCCTCGTGGCCCGGGACACCGGCATCGCTATCTTATCTGCCGAAGCGAACCACCCAACGGGACTACCACCATGCGCGCACCCTTGCTCTTCGCCTCGCTTGCCATCGTTGCGATCGCCTCCCTTGCCGGCTGCGGCGACTCGCGCCTCGACAAGCTCTCGATCGGCATCACCAAGGACTCGGCGTCCCACGCGATCGGCGACGTGCCGCATCGCGAACTCAGCTACCTCACCAGCGGCAAGATCTGGGAAGTGCAGCTCTACTCCCGCCACAGCGTTGATGCGAGGGATTCGATCAACTGGCGGGCGATGAGCCCCGTGGTCTTCATCAATCACCGGGTGGTCGGCTGGGGCTGGAGCTGGTGGGGTGACGAGGCGGCGAAGCAGAAAATCGCGATGCCAGCCAGATAGATTGGCCGGCTGACAAGACGCCCGTCGGCGCTTCGCCGGCGGGCGTCTGCTTGTCATCGGACACGGAGCGAACGACTCCGGATACAGCGCGGTCAGCGAACCCGGATCCGCTCGATCCGCGACGCCGGCTTGTGATCGGCGCCTTCGCTCAGGATTTCCAGCGTCACGACGCCGTGTACGGCGCTGCCCAGAGCGGCCTTGAGGTCTTCTTCGGACTTGACCGTCTTGCCCTCCACCGACACGATCACGTCGGGCGCGCACTGCATCCCGGCATCCGGCTGGCAGAAATACTTGGAGAATGCCGGTGAACCATCGATCACGCCGCGGACGAGGAGCCCGCGCGTCGTGGTCGGCAGCCCGATCTCGCCGGCTTCGGCCGCAGTCAGCGGCTCGGTCACGAGACCCAGCGCGTTCTTGCTGATGTTCGACGCGTCACTCTTCGCCGCAGTCTCCGGTGCCGAGGTGTCGGCGACATCGGACGGCTCTCCCACGCTGGTGAGCTTGACCGAATACGAGTGCTTGCCGTCCTTCCGCATCACGTCGACCTTGACGACCTCGCCGGGGCGCCGGAAGCCGACATTCTGCTGCAACTGGGGCGTGGACTTGATCGGCTGGCCATCGATGGCCACGATCACGTCGCCCGCTTCGAGTCCGGCCGACTTCGCCGGCGAATTATCCGACGCGAAGCTCGTGACGCGAACCCCGCCGATGTTCGGGAGACCGAGGTAATCGGCGTCATCGCCGTTGGCGTCCTGAACCAGGATGCCGAGACCGGCGCGCTCCACCCGCCCATGAGTAACCAGCTGATCCATCACGTGCCGTGCGAGATCGATCGGCACCGCGAAGGCGTAGCCCGTGTAGTACCCGGTTGTCGACGCGATCGCGGCGTTGATGCCGATCACCTCGCCGCGGGCGTTGACCAGCGGTCCACCGGAATTGCCGCGATTGATGACGGCGTCGGTCTGGATGTAGTCCTGGATCACCTTGCCGCCGTCATTGTCGCCCAGATCGAGCCGCGAGCGGCCCTTGGCGCTGACGATGCCCTGCGTCACGGTGAAGGTCAACTCGCCGCCGAGCGGATTGCCGATCGCCAGCACCCACTCGCCAACGCGGGTCGCGTCCGACGAACCCAGCGCCGCGGGCGTGAGCCCGTGCGCGTCGATCTTCAACACGCCGATGTCGGTATCCTTGTCGGTGCCGACGATCCTGGCGACGTATTCATGACCGTCGAGCAGGCGAACCACCACCTTGCTCGAGCCCTCGATCACGTGATTGTTGGTGAGGATGTATCCATCGCTCGACACGATGAAGCCGGAACCGCTGCTGTGCTCGAGCTGCTGCGGTTCATTCTGCCGGCGGGTCGGCGTCTGCTGCCGGGGCAGCATCTGCTGGAATCCCGGCGGTAACTGCCCGAAGATCTGCATGCTCTGGTCGCTGCTGGTTCCGGGGCGTTCCGACTGGATGTAGACCACCGACGGCCGCACGGCATCGACGATCGCGGCGTAGGCATCGCTGAGATCGACGAGCGGACGAGCGGCGGGAATGCGGGGCGCGTCTACCTTGACGATCGGCGTGTGTCCCGACCGCTCCTGCGCGAAGCCCGCCTTCGGAAAATCAAGCAGCCCGGCAAAAAAGAGCCCGAGCACGAATGCCAGGGCGACCAGACCGCCAAACTTGAGCCAATTGAGTGAGCGTATTGACATGATTCCAGTGTCCGATGAAACGAGTTCTGATGGTGACGCGCGGCGGCCGAAGCCGCCGCACGGTGCTGACTCCAAGTATACGTAGATGCATGGCCGATCGTTCCGGTTGCGGCCTATTTCTTGTCTTCGTCCACAACTTCATAGTCTGCTTCGACCGGTTCGTCCTTCTTCGGTTCCTGCGCCTGGCCTTGCTCGCCACCGCCCGGAGGCGGTTCGGCGCCGCTGGACGACGCGTTTTGATACAGCGACGCGCCCGCGGCTGAATACGCCACGTTCAACTCATCCAGCGCGGTACGGATCTTTGCGGAGTCTCCGGTGCGGAGCGCGTCCTTGCCGCTCTCGACCGACTTGTCCAGGCGCTCCTTGACGTCGGGCGCCAATCGATCCACCCACTCCTTCGAGTCCTTCTCGACCTTGTAGACCAGGCCGTCGAGCTGATTGCGCGTCTCGATCTCCGAGCGCCGGTCCGCGTCGGCCTTCGCGTTGGCCTCGGCCTGCTTGACCATCTTGTCGATGTCGGCGTCCGAAAGTCCGCTTGACGCCTCGATCCGGATCTTCTGTTCCTTGCCGCTCGCCTTGTCCTTGGCCGAGACGTGCAGGATGCCGTTGGCATCGATGTCGAAGGTCACCTCGACCTGCGGCATGCCGCGTTGCGCCGGCGGAATGCCGGTCAGCTGGAACTTGCCGATGGTGCGGTTGTCCTGCGCCAGCTGGCGTTCGCCCTGCAGCACGTGGATCTCGACCGTCGTCTGGTTGTCTTCCGCGGTCGAGAACACCTCCGACTTCTTGGTCGGAATCGTCGTGTTCCGCGGAATCAGCACGGTGGTCACACCACCCAGCGTCTCGATGCCGAGTGAGAGCGGGGTCACGTCGAGCAGCAGCACGTCCTTCACCTCGCCGCCGAGCACGCCGCCCTGGATCGCCGCTCCGATCGCCACGACTTCGTCCGGGTTCACCGAACGATTGGGCTCCTTGCCGAAGAACGACTTGACGATCTCCTGGATCTTGGGAATTCGCGTCGACCCGCCGACGAGAATGACCTCGTCGATCTCGGTCGGTTTGATCCCGGCATCCTTGAGCGCCTGCTCCATCGGCGGAATGACCCGCTTGATCAGGTCGTCGCAGAGCTGCTCGAACTTGGCGCGTGTCAGGTTGAGGTTGAGATGCTTCGGCCCCGACTGATCCGCGGTGATGAACGGCAGGTTGATGTCGGTCTGCGTGGTGCTCGACAACTCCATCTTCGCCTTCTCCGCGGCTTCCTTGAGGCGCTGCAACGCCATCGGATCCTTGGAGAGGTCGATCCCCTGGTCCTTCTTGAATTCGGTGACCAGCCACTCGATCAGCCGCTCGTCGAAATCATCGCCGCCGAGATGCGTGTCGCCGTTGGTGCTCTTCACCTCGAAGACCCCCTCGGCCAGATCGAGCACCGAGATGTCGTAGGTGCCGCCGCCGAGGTCGAAGACGGCGATCTTCTCGTCCTTCTTCTTGTCGAGGCC
>JBOHRY010000063.1:0-2490 GCA_050732955.1 Gemmatimonadales bacterium
GGAATGGGCTGTACGGCAAGGACCAAAAATGCGCCGTGTCAGCGACGTGCACAAGCGAGACTGATTGGCTGCCTCGGGACCACGCGAGCGCGGGGGAACCGTCCAACCGTCGGCGCCGAACTCGCGCGCGCGCGTGCCGCGCGAGCGCTTCAGACAGCGGCGCCTCCTCTTGCCGGCCCCCGCGCCGCGACGTCGAACACTCCGAGTGGCTCGCTGTGGCGGCCGCCATCGTGTCGGGCATCGCGATCGTCGCGGGAGTGCTCATCATCGGCCGGGTGATTTCGGGAAGCGTCGAGCGGCTGGTCGTCGGCGCCGAGCGATTCGCCGCCGGCGACCGTGTCCACCGGATCGACGTCAGCGTCCCGCCCGAGCTCCACCGTGTAGCCGAGGAATTCAACCGGATGATCGGGCGGATCCACGAATCCGAGGATGCGCTCGCCGAACTCGCACGTCGCGACAGTCTGACGCACCTGCTCAATCGGCGCGCCTTCGACGACGCGCTGGTCGAGACGTTCGCCCGTCAGCAGCGATTCAATGAACCGTTTGCGCTGCTGGCATTCGACCTCGATCACTTCAAACGGATCAACGACGTCCACGGACACGCCGTGGGAGACGAGGTGTTGCGTGCGGCGGCTGGCGCGCTCGCCGGAGCGGTGCGCCCCTTCGACCGCGTCTTCAGAACTGGCGGCGAGGAGTTCGCGGCGATTCTTTCGGGCGGAGATCGCACCACCATTCGCCTGGCAGCCGAGCGACTGCGTGAGGCTGTCGCGATGGCGAAGGTTACCGTTGACGGTGTGCAGCTCGCGGCGACCGTGAGCATTGGTGTGGCGATGGCGACGACGGCCACCGAGCCGGCGACGCTCGTGGCCGAAGCGGACGCCGCGCTGTATCGCGCCAAGGCGGCTGGGCGCAATCGTGTGGTGGTGAGCGGCGAGTAGGGCGGCAGATCGAGGGAGCCCGAGCCGCGGCCGGATACGACAATCGCCATCCCGGAGATGCCGCTCGGGATGGCGATGCCGGTCGCCGTGGCTACGCGAGTGACCCTGCTACGAACAGATCTCCGTCGCGCACGGCACGGTGAACGTGGTGAACCCGCTGCCGCTCACCTGCACCTTGAAACCAGTGGCCGTCGTCTGGAACGTCATGGTACCGCTGATACCGTCGAAGGTGAAATGCGCCGTCCCCGTCACGGCCGGACTCGCCTCCGTAGCGTCGAGCGTGAGATTGGCCTGGGTGATCGAGAGCGAATGATGCTGCGTCTCGGTCTGGGTGCTGAAGTGTCCGTTGCTCAGGGTGAGGATCGCCGGACCAGTCTGAGTGATCACTCCCGCGCCGGAAGCAGTCTGCGGCGCGCCGCCGGTGATACTCGTGATCGTCAGCGTGGCGCCGCCGGGCAGTCCCTGCCCAGGATTCAGGTAGACGAGCGTTCCGTTCAACGTGGTTTCGAAGTGTCCGTCGCCGTCCACATCCACACCGACCGACGCCTGGACGCCATTGGTGATGGCTGTCGTTGTCACACCGCTCTCGGTGGTGCCGTGCGCCGCCCCGATCATCCGGTTCATGGCGTCGCCGAAGCCCGATAGATTGTTTTCCAGCGCGAACGAGAAGTCCTGCTGAAAATTCGCGACATCGCCGGGACTGGTTGTGCCACCGTTGTTCGAATTGCTGCTACAAGCCACGGCGATCAGTGCGGCGACGGATACGGCGACGGTCGCGGGAAGTATCGTTCCGGTTCTGATCCGCATCTTGTCACTCCCTGGAAGTTCCCAGTCCGCGGGCGGAGGTTGCAACGGAATCTACGCCGCCGCACCTGGAACGGAAGCACGTGAACGACCTGCTGCAGCGGCTAGCCGCGTCGCTGGTTCACCACCGGATTCGATGGTCGCTGGTCGCCGCTGCTGCGCTGGCGGCGTCCGCCGTCCTGGGATCGCGACTCTCGATGCGGCAGAGCGTCAACGACTTCCTTCCCGCCGGCTCGGCACCGCGCGATACCATGCCGCTGTCGAGCGGTGACGCCGACCGGATCATCGTGGTACTGGAGTCGGACGCACCGATCATGGTGACGGCGGGGGGCCCGGTTCTCGACACGCTGGCCATGCACCTGTCCGGAATCACCGGAATCGAACGGGTCGAATACCGCCTCGACCGCGGCATGCAGCAATTCCTCGGCGCCGGGCTGCGTTCGCGTCTCCTGCTTTACTTCTCGCCCGCGGAACTCGATTCGCTGGCGCGGCACCTGAGCTCGCCGTACATCCGGCGCGCCCTGCTCGGTGTTCCCAGTTCGATCCCGCGGTCACCGATCGCCCAGGCCATGGGGATCGAGCACACCGACCCTCTGGGCGTGATCGGACCAGCGGCCAGGCAGTTGCGGACACTCATCGGCGCAATGCCAGTCAAACTGGTCGGGAATTACTTCGCCTCGCCGGAACAGCAGGAATTCTTCCTGTCGCTGACACCGGCGCGACACCTCGCCACGGTGGACAGCGCGCG
>JBOHRY010000064.1:0-8617 GCA_050732955.1 Gemmatimonadales bacterium
GATCGAGCATCAGCTGCGTGCGTTTCTCGAGTTCCGCCACCGCGTGCTCTCCCTTGAATTCTCCGGAATCAACCACGCCGACGCTGATGAACACCACGTTGCGATAGAGTCCGGGAAAGGTCCGGAAAACATTGAGCAACGTGTGAATGCCGACACCGCCGTACCAGTCGACCAGGAGTCCGGCAGTCGGCGCCTTGGGATCGACGGCAGGCGGCTCCGCATTGGTGCGGGTGCGGTTCGGCAGGTCGCCGAGTTCGGTCATGAGGTCGTTCATCATCGCCTTGGCATGATCGTAGTGGCTTCGGATGACGAAACAGAGCGAGATCACGAGGGTAGTCACGACCAGGGTGATCCAGCCTCCTTCGGCAAATTTCTCGTACGAAGTGATGCAGAGAATCGTCGCGCAGAGGAGGAATCCCGCGACGAAAAGCACGACGCGACGGCGCCATTCGGGACGCTCGTGTCGCGCCCCGAGCCAGAAGCGCAGCATCGCGAACATCGACAGCGAGAAGGTGAGAAACACGTTGATGCTGTACATGACGATGAGGTGCCCGACATCGCCGCGAGTGTACCAGAGCGCGAGAAGCGCGGCACTCCCCATCAGGACGATGCCGTTCTGTGTGGTCAGCCGCTCCGACAGTGACGCGAAGCGATGTGGCACCCAGCTGTCCACCGCCATGTTGGCGAGCACGCGCGGACCGTCGAGAAATCCGGCTTGCGCGGCCACGACCAGCAGCGCCGCAGCGGCGAAGAGCGTGGCCACGACGAGCCCGCCGGCGAACGGCAATCCGTGCAGGACGGTCTCGGCCAGGACGGCGTTCATCGTCTTGCCGGCGACCGGCTGGATATGCCAGAGCAGGTAGCAGAGCAGCAAGCCGCTGGCGGTGAATGCCAGCGACGACGCCATGTACGCCATGGTGCGCCGTCCGGTCCTGATGCGTGGTTCACGCATGATCGGGAGGCCGTTGGATACTGCCTCGATGCCAGTGTACGTGCCTCCGCCAAGGCTGTAGGCGCGCAGCAGCAGCAGAACCAGCCCTGATGCGCCGAGCACGGTCACGCCGCGCGAAACGTCGTGCCCCACCTGGCGCGCAGTTGCTGCGAGCTCCGGAAGGTGGCCTGCGACGCCGAGCCCGATCAGCAGCAGGTGCGTCAGAACGAAGAGCAGGAACACCGGCAGGAGCGCCAGGACGGATTCTCGCACGCCGCGAATGTTGATCGCGGTGAGGAGGATCAGCAGTCCGACCTCGGTGGCGAGCTTGGCGCCCAGCCAGTGTGCCGGAAGGAAGGAAAAGAGGGAATCACCGGCCGCAGCGATCGACGTGGTGATAGTGAGGACATAATCGACGAGGAGCGCGCACCCTGACACGACCCCTGTCCGTGGGCCAAGCAGCTTGCTCGCCACCACGTACCCGCCGCCACCGGATGGGAATTCCTCGATGATCCGCGAGTAGGCGGCCGAAATCAACAGCACGGTACCCGCCATGATCGCGGCCAGGCCGAGTGCCAGGAACGGGTACTGTCCCAGCGCCTTGAAGGCCTCTTCCGGACCGTAAGCCGACGACGAGAGCCCGTCCGCGCCGAGTCCAACCCAGGCGAGGAACGGAACGAGTGCAAGGCGGTGCGCGAGGCCGGTGTCGGCAAGGTCTCGCGGGGCGCCAAAGAGGACGCGGCGTATCCGCCGGTACAGCGAAGGATGATTCACGGCCGGAACCTCGCGGCCGGGAGTCAGGGAATCATCCCCGGTTGCCGAATCCTGATGGAATCTTGAGGTCGCCGGCGCGTAGCTTAGGCATGCCCGATCCTCTGGCCGCCGGACGCATCACCCGCCGCATACCCGCTCGACCCGTTGACTTTGCCGCCGCCGCCGGAACCATCGCGTTCACCGCGTTGGTGTGTCTCGCTTTCCGCGATCGGCTGACCACCATCGATGTGGTCATGCTCTTCCTTCTAGCCGTGGTCGTGGTGGCCTCCCGGCACGCGCGCGGCCCCGCGGTGCTGGCATCGGTGCTGAGCATCGCCTGTTTCGATCTGCTGTTCGTCCCACCGTACTACACCTTCGGCGTACACGACACCGCCTATGTCCTCACGTTCGCGATGATGCTGGTGGTGGCGCTGGTGATGAGCGCCCTCACCGCGCGGATCCGGGAGCAGGCCGCGGTGGCGACCGCGCGAGAGCGCCGGATGGCGGCGCTCTACGGCATGCATCGCGACCTCGCCAACGCCGGATCGGCTGACGCTATCGCGGCCATCGTGGCGACGCACGTGGGTGCCGCGGCTGGCGGCGAAGCACAGGTCGTCCTCGACGCCGACGCAAGCGAAGTCGAAGTATGGGACGGGCAGGGTATCGTGCTCACGATTCAATCGCCGCTCAAGCGGTTTGGCCTGGTGTCCATTCGTGGGCCCGGCATTGCCCATCCGATACCGGCCGACGAAGGCCATGTGCTTGAACTGCTGGCTAATCAGGCTGGCCTGGCGCTGGAACGGCTGACGCTGGCAGAGGAGCACGAGCGGTCGCGGGTCGAGATCGAGGCGGAACGCTTGCGCACCGCACTGCTCAGCTCGCTCTCCCACGACCTGCGCACACCGCTGGGTACCATCGAAGGCGCAGGCACCGCGCTGCTCGAAGACCGCGGCACGATGTCGGCGGCATCGCGTCGCGACCTCGCCGAGGCGATCGTGGAGGAGGTCAGGCGGATGACGCGCCTGGTGTCGAACCTCCTCGACATGATGCGGCTCGAGACCGGCACGCTGGCGGTGCATCGCTCCTGGCAGCCGCTCGAGGAATCGTTGGGGGTGGCGCTCATCCGGCTCGATGCGCGCCTCAGAAGCCATCCGGTCGAGATCAACCTTGCTCCCGACTTGCCGCTGGTCTCGGTAGATGAAGTCCTGCTCGAGCAGGTCTTCCTGAACCTCCTCGACAACGCCGCGAAATACACGCCGCCCGGAACGCCACTCTCGGTGAGCGCGTGGCTGGAGCACTTCGTCGTGGTCGTGGAAGTGGCGGATCGCGGGCCGGGAATTCCGGAGGGTGAAGAGGCCGCGGTGTTCCGCAAATTTCACCGCGCGCCGATCGGAGCCGGCCAGACGGTGCCGGCGGGTTCCGGCCTCGGTCTCACGATCGTCGAGGGAATCATCAAGGCTCACGGCGGGCGGATCTGGGTCGAACGCCGCACCGGCGGCGGTGCGGCGTTCCGGTTCACCCTTCCGCTTGACGCGGCTCCGCCGCCAGTCCCGCCGGCCGACGTGCCGCAGTCCGGCGGAGACTGAAATGGCAGCAGCCAATCCGGTGGTGCTCATCATCGAAGACGATGCACAAATGCGGCGAATGCTTCGGACCGCGCTCCACTCGCACGACTACCACATCGTCGAAGCCGCGACGGCGCGCGAAGGGCTGGCTCAGGCAGCGGGGCGAAACCCGGACGTGATCCTGCTCGACCTGGGCTTGCCGGACGGCGATGGACTCGACGTCGCTCGCACGCTGCGACGGACCACGCGGATGCCGATCATCGTGTTGTCGGCGCGCGGCCAGGAGCGCGACAAGATCGCGGCGCTCGATCTCGGTGCCGACGATTATCTCACCAAGCCATTCGGCATCAACGAACTGCTGGCGCGGATCCGTGTCGCCATGCGGCACGCGACGGCGCCGCTCGACCCGGGCGCCGAGCCGGAATTCGAGTCGGGAGGCCTGCGAGTGGACCCGGTGCTCCGCCAGGTATTTCGGGGTGGAGAGGAGGTGCATCTCACGCCGACGGAATACAAGCTGCTGGCAACCATGATCCGGCACACGGGCCGGGTACTCACCCACCGACAGCTGCTCGAAGCGGTGTGGGGAGCGAACTACGTTGAGCAGACGCACTATCTCCGGGTATACATGGCGCAACTGCGCCACAAGCTGGAGGAGGACCCCGCCCGGCCGCGGATCCTGACCACCGAACCGGGGGTCGGGTATCGGTTGAAGGAGCGATAGGGCCCAGCGGGAAGGGCGCTATGGCTGTACCGCCGCGGATGCGGCACTCGTCCCTAGCAAGCGTATCAGCGGGATTCTTACCCGCTCCGTGCGACGCGGAAACCGAACCCGGCATCCCGCCGTTAGTTTGCATACGTGGTACCAATCAAGAGGCTTTTCATGTCGAGACGTTCCCTGAGCTGGCGTCGCTGGCTGCCGATTCTGGCCGTCGTCGTTGCCGTACAGCTCGCGTTCGGTGCCTTCCTCCGCTCCAGAAGCCCGGCCAGCGGCGCCACGGTGCTCGGTCAGGTTCTTAACATCGTGTCGCAGCGCGCCGTGGATTCCATCCCTGAGGATTCGATCTACATCCGCGCCGCCCGTGGATTGGTCAACTCGATCGACGATCCCTACGCCTCACTGTACGACCGCAAGGAGATCGACGACTTCATGCGGAACACCATCGGCAACGCCTATGGTGGTCTCGGCATGGGGATCAACCAGGAAGATTCCGTGGTCGTCGTGAGCGATGTCTTTCCGCAGTAGCCTGCAGAACACGGCGGAGTGCAGCGCGGCGACCTGATCATCGCCGTCGACAGCCAGCGCTCCATCGGCTGGCCGGTGGACAAGGTGTCGCAACACCTGATCGGGCAGGTTGGCACGCCGGTGGTAGTGACTTTTGCCCGCGTCGGTGTCAACACGCCGATCAGCACCAGGTTCGTCCGGGCCACGGTCCACGCGGCGGCGGTACCCTACACCTTGGTGCTCGACGACCACGTCGGATACATCCCGCTGCAGCGGTTCAACGGCACCGCCGGCCGGGAAATGGCCGATGCGGTAAAGGAGCTCCAAGCCAAGGGCGCCACGCGATTCCTGGTGGACCTGCGCGGCAACGGCGGCGGCGATGTCGACCAGGCGGTCAAGGTCAGCAACGTATTCCTGGCGCGCGGCAAGCCGGTCGCGACACAGCGCGAGCGCAACGTGCCTCCCAAGTTCTACACTGCTGTCGACGAACCCACCCTTCCCAGTGCGCCGGTAGCCGTGCTCGTGGATGGCGGGACCGCGTCGGCGTCGGAGATCGTCGCCGGCGCGCTTCAGGATCATGACCGGGCCCTGATTCTCGGGACGACGACCTTCGGGAAGGGATTGGTGCAGGCGGTCTATAATCTCGACGGCGGTTTCGCCCTCAAGATCACGACCGGCAAGTGGTACACGCCGAGCGGGCGATCGATTCATCGGGATCGGAAACTGGTCAACGGCCGGTTGATTCTCGCCGACACCGGCGCGGACACGGTCGCAACGCAGATCATGCATTCTGATGCTGGCCGCAGGCTGGTCGCCCGTGGGGGCATCACGCCCGATGTCGTGGTACCACCGGACACCCTGACCACATCGGAGCAGGTCCTGGTGCGCGCCGTTCTGCCGAAGGCCGCCGAACTTCGGGCATCGATCTTCGATGTCGCCCGCGCCCAGCACGGGCAGGTGGCACCCACCTTCGCGGTGACACCCGACCTGATGACGCAGCTCCGCGAGCGGATGGTGCAGAATGGAATCACCGTCGATGACAAGACATTCAATGGCGGCGCGAGCTACCTGAACCAGCTGTTGACGGATGAAACCCTGCGTCTCGCGCTGGGCGATTCCACGGCGGTGCGCCGGCGCATCGCGACCGATGGCACGGTGCAAAAGGCGTTGAGCCTGCTGCGGAAGGCCAACACCCAGCCTGAACTGATCAAGGAGAGCGGAGCGTAACCCCGTCCGAGCAGCGATAGCAGCCGAAAGGCGGGAGCGATGGCGCTCCCGCCTTTTTGCTGCTCCGGCACCAGATCCGATCTATATTATCCGCGGCTCGTCGCCGCACTCCCATCCCACGCATTGGAGACAGGATGTCCCGAATCTTCGGGTCCGTCGGCCGTGGCGCATTGGCGCTGGCCGTTTTTGGCGTCCCCCTGGCCGCCCCGGCGCTGATCGCCCAGGGCCCGGCGCGCAAGGTGGTTGTCCCGCCGTCTCCGCAGCCCAACGACGTCGAATACACCGCGAAGATCAAGGAGTATCTGTCGGACCCGCGCATTTCGACCGAACTGGTTGATCACCTTCCCGCTTCGGCTACGGTGCCGACGCCGCTCAAGTTCCTGGGCCGCATCATCGGAACGCCCGGCGAATTGACGCATGCCAAGGACATCCACGCGTACATGCGCGCCATCGCCAAGGCCTCGCCGCGGGCGAAGGTCTGGAGCATCGGCACGACCGAGGAAGGGCGCGAGATGATCATCATGGCGATCGCCGACGAAAAGACGATCGCCACGCTCGACCGGTACAAGGGATATCTGCGCGAGCTGACCGATCCGCGGAAGACCACCGAAGCGCGTGCGCAGCAGATCCTGCATGTCGCCAAGCCGATCTACTGGATCACCAGCGGCATGCATTCGCCCGAGTCCGGCGGGCCGGAAATGCTGATGGAACTCGCCTACCGGCTGGTGGTCGAGGAATCGCCGCTGATCCGGAACATTCGCAACAACGAGATCACGTTCATCACGCCTGTGGTCGAAGTCGACGGGCGCGAGAAGATGGTCGACACGTACTACTACAACAAGAAATACGGCCAGAACGGCCGGCTGCCGCTGATGTACTGGGGCAAGTACGTGCAGCACGACAACAATCGCGACGAGATGGGCCAGTATCTCAAGCTGACCCAGAATATCACCAGGGCATTTCTCGAGTGGCGGCCGCCGTTCCTGCACGACCTGCATGAAGCGCAGACCTACCTGTACACGTCGACGGGTTCCGGTCCCTACAACGAACAGCTGGATCCGATCACCATCGACGAATGGTGGTCACTGGCCGAAACCGACATCATGGAGATGACCAAACGCGGTGTGCCGGGCGTCTGGACCTACGGGTTCTACGACGGCTGGGTCCCCAACTACATGTTCTTTGTCGCGCACGCACACAACGCCACGGGACGTTTCTACGAAGTGCAGAGTTACGGGCCGGACACGACGACGGTCACGCCCGGGGCCACCACGACCAGCCGCGAATGGTTCCGGCCCAATCCCCCGCTCGCCACGATCAAGTGGAGTCCGCGGGCCAACACCAACATCCAGGAGTCGGCGATGCTGTTCACGCTCGATCGCGTCGCGCGCGATCGGGAGTTCTTCCTGTCGAACTACTGGATCAAGAGCAAGAACTCGGTCAACAAGGGCCGCAAGGGCCCGGTCTTCGGCTGGGTGATTCCCGCGGGACAGCACGCCAGGGAGAACGCGGCCGAGGCGGTGAACGAACTCCTGCATCAGGGACTCGAATTCCACACGGCCACCAGCGCGTTCCGCGCCGGTGCCGTGCAGGTGCAACCTGGGGACTACATCGTCCGCGCGGATCAGCCGTACCGGACGCTGGCCGACATGTATTTCTCGCTGCAGAACTTCGCTCCGGACAATCCGTCGCCGTACGACGACACGGGCTGGACCTTCCCGCTGCTCCGGAACGTCACCGTCACGGCGATCACCGATTCCTCGCTGCTGGACGCACCGATGACGCCGGTCACCGCCGATGTGCGGGCGCCGGGCGGCGTTTCCGGGAGCGGGAACGTCGTGCTCGTCGGCAACGACGGCGACAACACGCTGGTGTCATTCCGGTTCCGGTTGGCACAGGTCAAGATGCAGGCCGCCGAGGCCGCGTTCGATGCAGACGGACATCACTTCGGCGCGGGTTCGTTCATCATCGCCAACGCCGACCGGGCGCAGCTCGAGCCGGTGCTTCGGGAGCTCGGCCTCGCCGCCTGGGCGGTGAGCGCCGTACCGGCCGTTCACTCGCACGATCTTGCGGTGCCGCGGATCGGGTACGTCCACAGCTGGCAGCGCACGCAGGATGAAGGATGGGTCCGCGCTGCGTTCGACTACTACGGCGTGCCATATACTTACTTCGGCGAACCGGTGCTCAAGTCCGGTAATCTCCGAGCCAAGTACGATGTCATCGTCTATCCGCACGGTGGTAGCGGAGTGGGCGCCGCCGGCGGCGGTCGCGGCGGCCCGGCGGGTGGCAGGGGCGGCGCGCCAGGTTCGGATTCGGGCCGCGTCGCGCGGGGCGCCACGCCGAAGCCGATCCCGTACCGGCGCACCGCTGAATTCCCCTCACTGGGTTACCCCGATTCGACCGACGACATCACCGGTGGTGCGGGGCAGGAAGGGATGAAGGCGCTCTACGAATTCGTGCAGCAAGGCGGTACGCTCATCACCGAGGGCAATACTGCAGGGATCTTTCCCAACCTGGAGCTGACGCCCGGACTCAAGGTGGAAACTCCCCAGGGACCTTTCGCCGCCGGCACGATTGTGCGCGGCGTGATTACTGACCCGCGGAGTCCGCTGGTGTACGGCTACGAGTACGGTGAGGTGCCGGTGTACTTCAACAGCGGGCCGGTGCTCAATTCCGGGCAGCCGCCGGCGGCGGCCATCGAGGTCCCGACGGCGGCCGGCGGCCGGGGCCGCGGTTACAGCCAGAACATCACGCCGATGGCTGCGCCGAACCGGGTGCAGCTCTCCCCGTGGGATCCGGCGCACACCGGCACGCCCTACGGCGCGCTACCCGCCGATACCGCGGTGGCGCGGGGCGGACGCGGCCGTGCCGGTCCCGGTGGTGGAGGCGGATTTGGCGGCGGCGGCCGCGGTGCGGGAC
>JBOHRY010000065.1:0-5410 GCA_050732955.1 Gemmatimonadales bacterium
GCACACTGCTGGCCCGGACGGCATAGCCATCCATCGCGGCGTTGGTCCATGGCGGCAGCGGGATCTGGGCGACGACATCGGTAGCCAGGGCATGGCCCAAGGCTTCGTGGAGCGGGATCCGCAGGGAGGGCTGGACCCGCAGAGCGGTGAGGATTTCGCGAACGGCGTCTGCAGCAGACGCGACGCGCACGGCTAGTACCGGTGGCCGCGCCGTTTTTCCAGCACGACGTCGAACCCGAGCAGGATGCTGGGAAAGCCCTTGATGATGGTCCTGGTCGGAGGGACGAAACCCTGTCCCGACGTGGCGGCGGTGACGATGGTCTGGGTCAGCCAGGTTTCTCGTACTTCGAGCCGTAGCTGGTAACCCGAACTCGGCGCCGTGGCGAAGCCGGCGGCGAGCGTCCAGGTCGGCCGGATTTCGCGCGTATGGTCGTCCTTGTACACCTGGAGCGAGAGGAGCGTGTCGCCGATCGAGCCGTAGAACGACGTCATGGCGACGGTGCTGCTGGGCGTGAATGACAGGCCGCCCAGCACCTTGCCGTACGGTTGAATGAACGAGCGCGATGAAGGCCGCAGCACGATGCCGCCCTGCACTGAGGTGGCCGATGCAGGACGCTGCTCGCCGTTGATTGCGCTGCAGGCATCGCGCAGCGATTGATCGCCTTCAGGGGCGGGCGGCGACGCCACGACGCATGCATCGGTAGTGCCGAGGCCGAGGTAGGTGAAATCGCCGGTCAGCCCGAAGTGCGGACCGCGAAAGTAGGTTCCGTGGGCGCTCACGGTGATGTCGGAGCGCAGTTCGCGATGCAGGTGAAAAAAGTCCGGTTGGTCAAACGTGGAGAGGATCCGCTGGCTGGGAATGTCCCAGAGCTGGGCCGATCCGATCCAGCCGGCGGAGACTCCCATCGTGAGCCGGGATTCATCGTTGGTCTGCGCGGATGTCGAGCCCCGCACCAGGACCAGTAGCGCAGCGAGCAGCCCGGCAGTCCGGCGTATCACGGCAAGCGACGGCATCAGGGATCCCCCACGAATCCGCGTGAATCAATCAACGCCGGTGCAATCGGCCCACAGACCGGCATCCTCAGCCACCCGCACTCGTTGCAGGCGTGTGTCAGACGGGAGACGCGGTGCCAGCTGCTGCCAGCACCAGACCGCGATCGCTTCACAGGTCGGCAGCTGTTCGCCAGAGGCAAACTCCGGAATCGCCTCGTTAAGATGGCGACCGGCGAGGGGTTGTGAGACCGCCTCGGTCAGAAGGTTGTCAAGCGCGTCCAGGTCGATGACATGCTGGCGAGCGGCGTCGATTGCGCCGGCGACGGAAACCTCGACACGATACAGATGTCCGTGATCGCCCTGCGGCCCGTGGCCGGCGTAGCGGTGCCGGGCATAAAACGATATGGCGCGAGTCAGCGCACATTGCGCCCGGGCGCCGCTCACCAGGAGAAGCCGAGGCCAAATCGAATCTCCGGCGTCACGGTGTACTGCGAGGCGATGCCACCCGGATTCAGCGCGTTGGGGTGGGCCGCCGTTCCCGGCTGCTTTATCGGCTCGAGGCTATATGAGGCGGGATACGAAAGTTTCCAGACGACCCCGCGTACGTCGACCTTGAGATAGATGCGCTGGCCGGCGTAGAGGCTGGTCCCGATCGTCGGCGCAAAGAACAGCTTGTTGCCGAAGGAATACCCGGAGGTGTCGACCGCCGGGCTCGACTGCCCATGGACCAGACCGAGCGAGACGCCGGCGTATGGCGCAACGCCGTGCCAGGTCTTTCCACCGGTCAGGTTGAGCTGAACACCGATTTCGCCGGCGATCAGCCGTTGGGGAATCAGCCCCTTGTCTCGCGTCGCGACGGAGTCCTGCGCGTTGATCAGTTCACGCTGGGTCCCGGCGGTCCACCCACCGAACGAGAACTGCAGCGTGTGATTGGCCCGGACCACGAGCCGGCCGCCTTCGGAGGTGCCATCTCGCGCACCCAGACCGAACATCCCGCCGCCACCAAAGAAGTGGCCGGCAAATGCCTCGATGAACGCGCCACGCTGGAGTTCATGATACGGCGAGTGCGTGGGCGGGTACCCCACCTGCGCCGCGAGGGTGCTGCCAGGGACCAGCAGGGCGCAGAGCAGCAGACGATAACGCATCACAGCAATCTACCTGTGCAACAGCGATCGCCCCGTCATCTCGGCCGGCTGCTCCAGGCCGAGGAGGGCGAGGATGGTGGGGGCGACGTCGCAGAGCGCGCCACCCGATGGCAACCCTAGACCTCCGGCGCCGAATGCGAGCAGCGGCACCGGATTCGTGGTATGCGCGGTGTGCGGGCAGCCGGTGACCGGATCGATCATCTGCTCGGCGTTGCCGTGATCCGCGGTGACAAGGACGCAGGCACAACGCCGCTCCGCGACGGCGAGAATGCGGCCGAGAGATTGGTCCACGGTTTCGACAGCGCGGATCACTGCCGGCAGGACGCCGGTATGCCCCACCATGTCGGCATTGGCGAAGTTGGCGAGCATGAACTCGTGACCACCGTGATCGATCGCGGCACAAAGCGCGTCGGTGATCCCGGCAGCGCTCATCTCGGGCTGCAGGTCGTACGTCGCCACCTTCGCCGACGGAATCAGCACGCGTTCCTCGCCCGGCCACGGCGGTTCCTGCCCGCCGTTGAAGAAATAGGTGATGTGCGGATACTTCTCGGTTTCGGCGGTGCGGAACTGGCGGCGCTCGGCGCCACTGAGCACCTCGCCGAGAATTCGCGCCATCGAGAACGGCGGAAACGCGACGGTAAACGGAAAGGTCTGGTCGTACTGCGTCATGGTAGTCAGCACGAGTTCGGGGCGATCCCTTGCCAGGAAGCCATTGAAGTCCGGAATGGCGAGCGCGGCCACGATCTGCCGCATCCGGTCCGACCGGTAGTTGAAGCAGAACACCGCATCGCCGCTTGCCATCGTCGCACGCGGAGCACCGGCGGTCGTGACGATGAGCGGCTTGATGAATTCGTCGGTTTCGCCGTGCGCATACGCCGCGCGGATGCCGGCGACCGGATCCTCGACCACGGTTCCGGCGCCGTGCACCATGGCATCATACGCCAGGCGGGTACGATCCCACCGCTTGTCGCGATCCATGGCGAAGTAGCGGCCGGTCAGGGTTGCGATGATCATCCGGCCGCCGCCGACGCGCGCGATGTCGCGTTCCAGTGCCGCGACGAAATCGGCAGCGGAGGTCGGTGGTGAGTCGCGACCATCGAGGAAGCCGTGAATGGCAATGCGCGGCGCCTCGAGGCGGACGAGACCCTCGATGGCAGCCACGAGGTGACGGTCGATGGCGTGTACGCCGCCGGTACCGAGGAGACCGATGAGGTGCACGGCGCCGCCGGTTTTCCGCGTGTGCGCCGCGACCCGTTCGAGCGCAGGCGACGCGAAGAACTCGCCGTGGTCGATATTCTGATTGATGCGAACCAGATCCTGCGGCACCACGCGCCCGGCGCCGAGATTGAGGTGACCGACTTCGCTGTTGCCCATCTGGCCTTCGGGAAGCCCGACAGCGAGGCCGCTGGCGTCGAGCAGGGTGCGCGGGACCGTGGCCACCAGCCGGTCCCAGACCGGCGTCTCTGCCATCGCAATGGCGTTGCCTTCGGTTTCCGGCCGCCAGCCCCAGCCATCCAGCACCAGGAGAACCACCGGTGGCGTCGATTGCGATGCAGCAGCCAAGCACGCTCCTGTGAAGCGCAAAGTTGAGCCCACGAAGGTAATCGGGCGTGGGGACGCTGGTTTGACCTGCGAAGCGCCGCCCGGTAGACTGACAGAATCATGCGATCGCACCGCGTCGCTCTGCTGACCACAACGCTGATCGTGACGGCGCTCGGCCTCCCGTGCCGTGCGGCGCGAGCGCAGACATCGCGGGTGATGGGGTCGGAAGCCGACATGCTGAATAACCCGGGCGGCGTCCAGCTGTTGCATCTGCTCAAGGGGACGCCGGTCTATGTCGGCGCCGCGCGAGGTGAATGGGTTCCTGCCACGATCGACGGCTGGATCATCAACAGCGCATTGCACGACGATACGCGCGGCGGATTCGACCTGAGCGTATCGCTCGCTGGCGGAACGACGCTGCGATCGCGTCAAGGCGGCAACGCGCTCGCCTCGGTACGTCTCGGTGCGCTGTTCAAGCGGATGGACGTGAAGGACGGGTGGACCCGCGTCCGTCGGACGGGATGGATCCCGGTTGCTGCGGTCGCGGCCGCAACAGCGAGCCCGCCGCCACACACCGCAGCGCCGTCGGCACAGCGCGTCTCGCCGCCGCCTCCGCCGCCACCGCGCGTCGCGCCACCACCTCCGCCCGCCGCCAAACCCGCTCCCCCGCCGCCCCCGCCGGCGCCGACCCCGACGACCAGCGTCGTGGCAGGCGCCACGCTCTCGGCCGAGCCCGAGGGCGCGGTGATGACCACGCTGGAGGCTCCGATGCGAGCCGACGTGCTCGATCATCGCAGCGGCTGGACGCACCTTCGCTTCGACGCCTGGGTACGCGACGCATCGTTGAGCACGCAGGCGCCCGGAACAATCACCGGTGCCGATGTGCGCGCCGCTCCGGACAAGTACGTCGGCCAGACGGTTGAGTGGACGATCGAGGTACTCGGCATCGCGCAGGCGGATGAATTGCGCCCGGAGCTACCGGCGGGGCAGCCGTATCTGCTGGCGCGCGGACCGCTACCGGAAACAGGTTTCCTCTACGTGGCGATCACCAAGGAGGAAGCCGACACGCTGCATCGCCTGGAACCGCTCGCCAAAATCAGGATTCGTGCGACCATCCGGGCGGGCCGGTCGCGGTTCCTTCCCACGCCGGTGCTCAATTTCGTCCGCCGGCTCGACTGAGGAGTGATGATGAACGACCACCTCAAGGACCGCATCCTCCGCGCTCTCGAGCCGCTATCCGACGAGCGCGGCTACCAGCTCCTCGATTACGTCGAATTCCTCGAGAGCAAGTACGCCGAACGTGCGTCGCCGTCCAACGTGTTCACCAAGATCACCGACCGGGCTGAGGATATCCTGCGCGCGGGGAAGGTTCCGCTCGACGCGATCAGCGGCACGGTGACGTTCTTCGATGGCGCGTCCAAGGTGATGAAAGGGCTCGCATCAGCCGCGCAGGCCGTCGTCGACGAGGCATCCAGGACAGCGCAGAACATCACGACGCCCAAGCCGCCTGCGCCGCCGGATGGCACCGACAAGCCGGCATAGTTCGCGCGCTTCGCTCGTCGAAGGACCGGTCAGCCGTCGCGCTTCGCTCGCGCGCGCTTCGCTCGTCGGGGGACCGGTCAACCGTCGCGCCAGAACTCGCGCGCCGTCGGCGTACGCCGACGCCGCGCTTCAGACAGCTGGCGCTCCTCTGACCGGCACCCCGACCTCGCTTTCGCGCTCTCCGATCT
>JBOHRY010000066.1:0-7867 GCA_050732955.1 Gemmatimonadales bacterium
CCGCAGGATGACAATTCCGTAACAGCGCGATTACGTAACGACGGCTCACTCGCCGGAAGTCGGGCCCGGGCGTTCGGGCCGCTCCTCAGGTTTTGGCAGCGTCACGGTGAAGGTGCTTCCCCGCCCAGGGCGGCTCTGCGCCGTGATGGTGCCTCCATGTGCCTCGGCGATCCATTTGGAGATCGCAAGTCCCAGCCCGGTGCCCGGGTGCTCGCCGGTGCGTGAGCGGGCCAGGTCGGCGCGCCAGAACCGGACGAACACATTGGGAACGTCCCCCGGCGCAATTCCGATCCCGGTGTCGATCACCGCGATGGTGACATTCTCCACGCCGTCCACGAGCCGGATCGTCACCTTGCCGCCCGGGGGCGTGTACTTGACCGCGTTGGTGGCCAGGTTCATCAGCAGCTGCCGGATGCGCCCGGCATCGACCGGCAGCACCACCGGATAGGGTGGCAGTTCGGACTTGACCTGGATCTGGCGGTCGTCGCCGAGAATCTCCGCCGTCTCGGCCGCTTCCGCAACTGCCGTGCGGAGATCGGTGCCGACCTTGACGAGGGAACCCCGGCCTTCGTCCGCGCGCGCGAGGGTGAGCAGGTTGTTGACCAGTTCGCTCATCTGGTTGATCTGCCGGAGCGTCTCGTCGAGAGCCGGCACGATCTCGCCAGGCGTCTGGGGATGCGTCAGCGAGCGCTCGACTCCGGCTCTCAACACCATGAGCGGTGTCTTGAGTTCGTGGGAGGCATCCGCGGTGAACCGGCGCAAGGCCACGAAACTGTGCTCGACGCGGCCGAGCATGTCGTTGAGCTTCCTCGCCAACCGCGACAGTTCATCATCGCCGGCAGGCACCGCCAGCCGGCGGTTGAGCGAGGTGCCGTCCTGGATGGCGCCGAGCTCGGCGATCATCACCTCGACGGGGCGGAGCGAACGGCCGGCAAGCCAGTAACCCAGGGTGCCGGAGGCGACCAGAATCAGCGGCGCCATCATCAGCATCGAAACCAGGATGTGTTTCAGCACCGTGGTATCCACCACGAGCCGGCCCGCCACGAGGACGCCACCTCGAATGAACCCGGTGGTGTCGAGCCCGGCGAGGTGGTAGCGGAGTGGATGCTCGCCAGGAGCGCTGGGGAGTTCGCCGGGTCCGACCGGTAATGGCCGCCGTCGCATGACGGAAATCACCGCCGAATAGACCGCGACCGAAAGCGACTGCGCCGCTGGCGACGTGTAGACGACGTTGCCGCCGTCGTCGGTGATGAACATCTCGTCACCCATCTCGTCGAAATAGGTGCGGGCGCTGTCCACCAGCGCGCGCAGGCTGTCAGGCCCGCGCGATTTCTGAAATGAACCGGTGGTGACGCGCGAGCCCGTGCGGGCTTGCTGGCGCGAGAGGTCGGTGACGGTCGCCGCTCTCGCCTGCTGGCGCAGCAGTTCGGTGACCGACGCGGCACGATCGGCCAGGTGCTGATCGAGCACCAGCTCCGCTTCCTTCGGCGCCGTCAGCATCCGCTCCCAATACACCGCCGCCCCGAACGCCACCATCGTGACGGTCAGGGCGAACGCGTAGTACCCGGCCAACCGTGAACGGATCGATTGCATCTATCCCTTCACCACATAGCCCACGCCGCGCACGGTGTGCACCAGCTTTGCCGGAAAGCCCGCGTCCACTTTCTTGCGGAGCCGGTTGATCACCACGTCGACGATGTTTGTTCCCGGATCAAAGTGGTAGTCCCACGCGTACTCCGTGATCAGCGTGCGCGACATGACGCGGCCGGTATGACGCATCAGGTATTCGAGCACCGCGTATTCCTTCGGTGTGAGCTCGATCGGCTTGCCACCCCGCCGCACGTCACGCGATTCCAGGTAGAGCTCGAGGTCGGCGACGCGGAGGAGGCGGGCGGTAAGCTGCTTGGGGCGACGGGACAGCGCTTCCACGCGCGCGAGCAGCTCCTCGAAAGAGAACGGCTTGGTGACGTAGTCGTCGGCGCCGGCGCGGAGCGCATCCACCTTGAACTCGACGCTATCCTGTGCGGTGAGCACCAGCACGGGGAGCGTCAGTCCGCGGTCGCGCAGGTTGCGGAGCACTTCGAGACCGGTCATACCGGGCAGACGCAGGTCCAGAATCAGCACGTCATAGGGTACGCTGGACACCAGTCGGAGAGCCTCGTCGCCGTCGGTGACCCAGTCGGCGATGTACTGCTGTTCTTCCAGTCCCCGCTTGACGTACTGACCGACCGTGCGATCATCCTCGACGACGAGCAGTTTCACTCGGCCGCCGGCGCGACGGGGAACGTCATGCGAAAGGTTGTCGGGACGCCCGGTTCGCTCCGGACGTCGAGCGTCCCATGATGATCGGCCACGATCCCGTAGCAGATCGCGAGTCCGAGCCCGGTGCCGCGCGCGGGTCCCTTGGTCGTGAAGAATGGATCGAAGATCTTGGGCAGCAGTTCCGGTGGAATGCCCGGGCCGTCGTCCTCGAATTCCACGCTGACGCTGTCGCCATTCGTGCGGGTGCGCAGCGTGACGCAACCGTTCCCGCCGGTGGCGTCGGCGGCGTTGAGCAGGATCGCCATCGCGGCCTGGATCAGCCGCTCGCTGTTGCCCTGGATTGCCGGGAGCGGTTCAGTGAAATCCCGCGTCACCTTGAGGCGGCGGAAACGCTGATGATGCTTGAGGAGGGCGAGCGTGCGCTCCAGCAGAGCATTGAGGTCGGTTGGCTCGAAGGCGCCCCCGGCCCGACCCGCCCGGGAGAAGTCGAGCAGACCGTCGATGATGTTGGTGCATCGCGTCACTTCGCTCTCGATGATCTCGAGATACTCCTTGACCACCGGCTCGGCCCCGGTACCCAGCCGCGCCGCGATGGCCGCGACGCAGCCGCCGATGGTCGCCAGCGGATTGTTGATCTCGTGCATGACGCCGGCGGCAAGCTGTCCGACCGCCGCCAGTTTCTCGGTCTGGTGCATGGCACGCTGGATGGCGCGCGTCTCGGTCACGTCCTCGCCGATGGTGATCACGTGGGAGACGGTGCTGCCATCCAGGCGCATGGGGAGACGAGTCGTGCGATAGGTTCGCACCTCGCTGCCGACATGCACTTCCTGTTCGCTGACCGTCACCTCGCCGGTGGCGAAGATGCGATCGAACTCCGCCTGGAGCACCTCGGGCGGCTGTCGGCGGAGCACGTCGAGAATCCGCTTGCCGATCACGTCGCCGCGGCGAAGACCCTGCGTGCCGGTTTCGCGCTTGCGATTCCAGAGTGCCACGCGGTACTCCCGGTCGATCACGTACAGGCCGACGGGAAGCGAGTCGATGGTGAGACGGTGGAGGCGGCTCACCAGGCCGGAATCGTCCGGCTCCTCGGACTCGAGGGCGGGCAGCACTGTCGCCAGCATCGCGGCGACGGTGTCGAGGATCGGGCGCAACTCGGCGGGAGGACGCGGTGAGTCGACCGCTTCGAGTACGGCACTGCGACCGGCGCGCCAGGGAATGTCGACCGACACGGCTTTCGCCGTCGACGGAGCAGTGTCGCCGGTGACCACGCGATCCGACCGGCGGGCGCCAGTCCGGAACCGGACCTCGCCCGCGGGCAGCGCGGCACGAAGGAACTGGCACAGCGCACGCAACCGCTCGGCCGGCGCATCGACGCCCGCCAGCGCGCGCGCCGCACCCGCCACGACGGCGAGCGGCGGCGGGGTGAGGCGCTCGCCCTCGCTCACGGCGCCGACCGGGCTCGCCACGGACCGAAGACGACGTGCGCGACCTGCCATGCCCCGCCGCGATGCGCCAGCGTCAGCAGGTCCGTGGCCTCGAACTCGCCTCGACCGCCACTCCCTCGGGCGGACACCGCGACCCGGTCGGTGGCGACATCTCCGTCGACATGGAGCTCGGTCCGGACGATTCGCGCGCCATCGCCCTGGTTGCGGCGCTCGGGAACCTCGATCACCGAATGCATCGGCACCAGCACTGTCGGGCCATGATCAGCGGCCACCAGTGCCGTGGCTGCGGGGAGCACGCTGCGCTGGAGCGCCCTGGCATCGCGCGACCCGACGGCGCGGTAGAACGCCGCCACCACGCCCGGCACCGTCGCCTCGTCGTGGCGACCGCTGCCGGGCGAGAGGTCCTGAAAGCGGCACGACACGAGGCAGAGAGTCGCGCAAACGATCCGACGAAAAACCCGGCGGGAGGTCACCGCTGGAAGCTGGCGCGACTTGCCGCTGATGCAAGTGGGGCCGCCGGTCGCGCCGACGGCACCCTGTTCACCGCAGCCGGCCGAGCGCCTCCAGCAGCTCGGCGTTCTCGCGCCGGTCGCTGTTGTTCGTCTCCTGCCACGTCCAGCGAACGATCCCGTCGCGATCGATCAGCACGTACGCACGATTGGCGTAGAACTTCTCGTCGTTCAACACGCCGTACTGGCGCGACACCGTGCGCTTGAAGTCGCTCAACAACTCGAACGGCATCTTCCACTTGGCCTTGAATTCCTTGAGTGTCGCCGTCGAATCGACGCTGATGGGAAGGACTGCCGTACCGCGCTTTTCGAATTCCAGGATGTCGTTGGTGAAGGCCTGCATTTCGGTGGTGCAGGTGCTGGTGAACGCCAGCGGAAAGAACGCCAGCAGCACATGCTGTTTCCCGCGGAACGACGCCAGGCTCACGTCGCGATCCGCCGTCGACTTCAGCGTGAAATCCGGCGCCGCCGATCCTATCGTCGGCAGCGACGTGCGAGTCGCAGCGGTCATCGGGCCGAAAACCGCTGTGCGGCAACGCTCCAGTTGACCACGTTCCACCAGGCCGCGACGTAGTCGGGCCGGCGGTTCTGGTACTTGAGGTAGTAGGCGTGTTCCCAGACGTCACATCCGAGGACCGCGTACTTGCCGTCCATGATTGGAGTGTCCTGGTTGGGGGTGCTCTCGATAGAGAGCTTGCCATCCGTCGCCCGGACCAGCCAGGCCCACCCGCTCCCGAATCGTCCTGCGCACGCCTTGCCAAACTGCTCCTTGAATCCGGCGAACCCGCCAAAGGCCGAATCGATCGCCTTGCCGAGCGCTCCATCGGGGGCCGTGCCGCCACCGGGGGTCATCAGCTCCCAGAAGAGCGAATGGTTGTAGTGACCGCCGCCGTTGTTCCGCACCGCTGTCCGCTTCCCTTCCGGCACCCGGTGGAGATCGCCGAGCAGCGCCTCGATCGACAGCGACTGCAGCGCGGCATCGTTCTCGAGCGCCGCGTTGAGATTGGCGACGTAGGCTGCGTGATGTTTGTCATGATGAATACGCATCGTCTGCTCGTCGATATGCGGCTCGAGCGCGGCGTAGTCATAGGGCAGCGGCGGCAAGGTGAAAGCCATCGGACGACTCCTGCGAAAAAATGAAGGTCAAAGATGCTGCGAGTCAGCGACCCGAGCAACGATCATGCGGCGGCTGGCGATCGAGGCAAGTCCCAATCCCAGCACCGTTCCCATCACGACCTGGTCACGCAGCATGATCGCGACCAGCAAGGCGACGCTACTCGCGCCGAGCGCCCGGACGAACCGTGTGGTGCCGGGAATCCGCCGCAGCATCGGAATGAACGCGACACCCAGGGCAGCGATCAGCGCCGTTGATCCCGTTCGCGTCGCACCCAGCAGCATCAACGCCCCCACTGCGCCGTCCCATCGTCGCCGGAGAGTCGCCACCAGCGCCACCAGCACCATGACGATGCTCAGCAACGGTTGCCAATGCATCATGCCGTCCGGCGCAACGCCCGCTGCCAGATAGAGGACGACCGCCGTCACCGGAAGCTGCACCCTTAGATCGGCCAGCCGGTCGAGTGGCCACGGCGCGGCGAGGGCGGTGCCCCACGCCAACGCGAGTATCGCGAGCCAGACGCTCGCGGCGGACGACACCGGAGCATCCGTCGCAAGGCGCGCGAAACTCGCGAACGGCGTTCCTGCGATGGTGAGAGCGAACCAGAGCCATGCGGCGAGGATGAGGCAGGCGAGCGCTGCAAGCACCGGAACGGATCGGAGTCCGTGCGCCGCGCGCGTCGACCACCATCCCGACCACGGCACGGCGGCCAGTAATGCCGCCGCCAGCCATGCCGGGCCCGCCAGCGCAACCGCGATTGCCAACCCTCCCAGAATCGCCTGCACCGCGAGCTCCGAAGCGCGCACAGCGGGCCGCGTCTCGTCCGCCGCCGGCCCCGATGCACCTGGCAGCACCCGGCCCACGCTCGCCGGCACCAGCCCGATCAGAATGCCGGCGACCGCTGTGCCGACCGCACCGCTCGCCAACGAGAGCGCGACGCCGACGGCCAATGGTGCCGCGGCGATCGCGGCACGCCAGGATCGCACGCCGACGGACAGACAGGCGCCGCCGAGCAGCAGACCCAACGTGATGCCGATGAACCAGGCCGCGTGCGGCGAGCGCGCCGCAACGTCGCGCAGGTCACGCGGGTCGAGCGTACCGGCGCCTTGCACCAATGCCCCGAGGCCCACTCCGGTGATGATCAGCTGACTGCTTGCCGCACCGATACGCTCACGTTCCACGAGAAACGGCAGCAGCAGGAGTGGCAGCGCGAGCCAGAGCAGCAGGTCAGTCACGATGGCGGCAATCTCGCGCTGCCGCGGCCTGGACACCACCCACGACTGGGAATTGTGGCGGGAAACGCCGATACTTCCCGGTCATGCCGCTTTCGCTGCGTTATGCCTTGACCACACCGGGACGCGCACTGGTCGCGCTCGAAGCCGACGATCTGCGCGTCGCCATGCAGGCCACCGATCAGACCGACGCGCTGGGAGATCTGGCGCGCGCGACGGCGACATTGCTCGAAGGTGCCGAGCGCGCGTCAGTGGTCCTCGAGGACGCGCCCGGCGTGCACGAGTGGAGTTTCGAACGCCGCGGCACCGTGGTCCATCTCCGGATTCACAGCTGGGCTGATCGCAGTTCGGGTTCGGCCGACATGGTGTTGACGCAGGAACGGTCCGTCGCGATCGCCTGTCCGCTCGCCGTGCTGGCGCGCGAACTGGTGCTCGTGCTCGATGTGCTCTGGGTGGGCCATGGACCGGACGGATGGGCCAGGATGTCGCCCAGGCATCCGTATCCCAAAGCCGAACGGCGCCGGCTGCGCCAACTGCTCTCGGTCGAGGCTCGCCGCGTCGTCGAGGCCGAAAAGTAGCCGCCCGGCGGCGACTACTTCCGGGTGGTTGTCGTCGTGTCGTTCGCGTGCTGCAAGTGCCACTCGTCGACTGCCACTCGAAGCACGGATGCGAGCGCCGTCTGATCGACTCGCATCTTCGAATTCGACCGCAGGACCTCGCTGAGCGCGCCGGGGAGTGGCGGCAGCTTTCGGTGACCTGCCAGAACCGAATCCATGACCTGCGTCGCGGCGTCTCCCGCTACCAGTGATGCCGGCATGCGGGCCACCGTAGTGTGGAGCGACTCGACCGCGATACGATACGTGGGCGCCAGCGCGGCACGCGCTGCCTGGCTCGGACGCGGTCCCGGCGCGATGACGCTGAGCAGGAGGTAGCGGGTTGCCAGTTCGCGAACGTAGTTCGAAATCGCCGAATCCGAGGCGTTGGCCATCTGCACGCGGCTCGCCGGGTCGAGCATCAGCGTCGCGGAGCGGACCTGCGCCGGAGCGAGCGCGCCGCCCTGCCACGTTGCCATCGACGTGCTGTCCGTCACGACGACCGGCTCCAGGGCGAGGGCGCGAACCCGCACCGCCACTGCGGGAGCCAGCTGAATGTGATGGGCCCGGGAAATCGAATCGATGAATAGCGAATCGGATCGATGCGCCAGAATTGGTGTCAGGAATCTCTTCAACGCCGGTCGGGCCTCGTCGCGCGTGGCACGCCGCATGATGTGAATGCCGATCGGCGATGGAATCATCGCAGAGACGG
>JBOHRY010000067.1:0-4039 GCA_050732955.1 Gemmatimonadales bacterium
CTGAATTACGGCAACATGATCTACCGTGACTTCACGCGGATGCGGACCACGGCCGAACACACCGACGGCAACCCGGATACGTTCGAAGGCGATCTGCACGCGACGGTGCAGGCGTACGGGATCCCCGATGCGGGCGTGCTCGTGGTCTATGCGGTGCCGGCCGAGGGGCTCGTACCTCGCGCACAACGCAGCCTGGCGACCGCGTTCTCCGCCCGACTGCGTATCGTCGCCGGCGACTCGGCGCGCGGTCGATTCGCCGCGACGCTCGACACCACGAAACACTGGTATCTCAATTCCCCGCCGGCACCCGGCATCCAGCTCACCGCATACCGGTTCGTTCCCACGCCGACCGGTACTTGGTCAGTCGCAGTCGTGCTCAGCGACCTCGCCCGCCGGGCCGGCAGCGGCCAACGGATCCGCGACGTCCCGGTGACCGCATTCAATGGAACCACGCTCGCGCTCGGTGATCCGATCCTCGGCAGCGCCGAAGGCGGCCTCGCCTGGACGCACGCCGGCATCACCATTCCACTCAACCCGCGGAACGTCTGGCGCCCGGACGAACTGGCCGTGCTGACGTACCAGGTCGGCGGGCTGCTTCCGGGCCGACCGTACGAAACCCGGATCGAGATTCTCCAGGGTACCGTGGTCAAGAACGCCTTCACCACGACCGCCCCGGCGACCGACCCGATCATGTCGGTCCAGAAGGAGCTGTCGCTGGCGCAGCTCGGCGCGGGGGACTACCGGATCGTGGTGCACATCCGGGATACCGTGACCGGGGCCGCGGTCACCCGGGAGCGCGATCTGGCAATCCGGCCGTAGCCGACCGGCCCAGCATCCCAGATCCGGGCTGCCGGGTCCAGGCTCGGCTCTGGCGTCACCGGGTCCCGATACACGAATGGACCGATGATGTTGCGCGTCCCCTGGCGCGGTAAGCCCGAACGTCTGAAGTATTTCGGTGGCAACGTCTGGTCGCGACGCATTACCGAGGCTGATCGATTGATCTACCAGGTATGCGTCGATCGAATCGAATTCCTTCAAGCGCGGATTCACTTCGACTGACGATCCGGGCTGACATTCGGGTCACCCCTCGCCGAGCACAGTTCACGTTCAGGTTACGCGGCACGAACCTCGTCGCAATACCGACAACGACATCCGTTGCACCGACAAAAGTGCCGAGCGGCGCATCGCCGCACCGAGTCCGTGCGTACATTTCCCGGCGGCTCCAGGCACTTGGATCAACGGTGAGGTCGGATGTTTGACAGCGGCGGCGGCCGCCCCGGCGGCTCGCCAAGTCCCTGCCATGCGGTCGCCGCCGATTGCGACAGGAGCCAGCTGGCCAGGGTGCGGTCGCCCGGGTAGCTGGCCCACGGGTCGATCTCCAGTGTCGTCTGGTTGCCGAGCCAGCCCGATGTCTCGTGCAAGGCGATGAGCGGATCACCCGGTGTAGCCGGGAGGCGGAGCGACAACGCCATGCGGACCCAATCGACCAGCGCCGCGTTCCCCGCGCTGGAGGCATCGCCGTGACCGATTCCGGGCTCGACGGCCAGGGCCCACAGGCCGCCCCGGGATCGGTTGGCCGAGAACACCATCCGCACCGTCGGATTGTCCGCCACGTCGTCGAGTTCCGCCTGCATGACAAACGTCGGGACGGCGAGCGCCGCAGGGCTCGTGAGGGCCGATACGCTGGTCGGCACTCGCTCGAACAACCCGATCGCCTGGTCGGGGTACCGCGACGCCAGGCCCGCCGTCTCCCGGCCCCCGGCACTGATGCCGACCAGCAGGAGAGGCGCCCTCGCCAGTTCGGGATGATCGCTGAGTCCGGCAAATCGACCGATTGACGAGAAGAGCGCGCCGTCGGTACCGCTTTCGTCAGGCATGTCGATGGTCTCGCTGCCAAACAGCGCCACGTGCAGCGATGTCGCAAGCGCGCGAAGATCTGCTCCCAGCGCCTGCACGGAAGGCTCCATGTCCGGGAAGATCGCCGGGGCGATGTGGTCGCCGGTGATAAACCCCTTGGTGAATGGTCCGCCGAGGAGAATGATCACTGCCCGCATTGGGCCGACCCCGGCCGGCACGTACATCGCGTTGGAGTCGGACACGTAGACTTCCGCCACGGTCAGCGTGAAGTCGCGCGTGTTGGCGCCCGCGTTGAGCGTAATGGCCGCCTGCGCCTCCGCGTAGCCGGGGCGGTCGACCAGGACGGTGGCGGCCCCCACCGGCAGGCCGGTCAGCTCGAAGTGCCCGTTCGCGTCGCTGGTCGCCTGCCGGGTGCCAACGCGGATCGTGACACTGTCGAGCACCGCCGACCCCGCGACGGCCATGACGGTGCCCGAGAGGGTGGCGCTTTCACTCGGCCCGGCAGGCTCTGAGGCGCCACCGCACGCGACAAGGAGCACGAGCACGCCGACCGCACCCTCCGATGCGAGCCGGCTCGCAATCGTTCGCGCCCGTTGCACCGGCGTCTGGCGGCGCGGCGCATCGTGAAGCAACATGGCTGCCTCCGGATCGTCGGTACTCGGTGGCGGAGGAGCTGGTCGGGCTCCGCCGGCAGGCTCTCTGGTCACCGCGACGGTGCGTTCCTCGACCTGATATATCGACGTCGTTCTCGCAGTCTTCGTATCCAACTGTGGAAACGCACGTGGCGGAAATCCAGCGACACGCCGCACCAGATCAACGATCGGCACCGAACACGCTTCCGGTGGGAGGAGGCGAGTGCTTCAACCGCCCGACACGTGTCGATCCGCCGCCGGTGCCCTCCCTTCCAAGTGCCTGCCAGTCGGTCGCCGCCGATTGGGACAGGAGCCAACTGGCCATGGTGCGGTCGCCCGGGTAGCTCGCCCACGGGGCGATATCCAGAGTGGTCTGGTTGCCGAGCCAGCCCGATGTCTGGTCCAGGGCGATGAGCGGATCACCCAGTGCAGACGGGAGGCGGAGCGTCAGCGCAATGCTGATCCAACTGATCGTCGCCGCGTTCAGCGTGGCGGTGGCTTCGCTGTGGTGTGCCCCGGGCTCCACCGCAAATGCCCACAGGCCACCCCGGGACCGGTTGGCCGAGACCGTCAACTCTACGCCCGCGTTGTCTACATCCTCATCGAGTCCAGCCAGGATCACGTACGTCGGGACGGCGAGCGCCACAGGCGCCGAAAGGTCGGTTACGCTTTTCGGCTTCCGCTCGATCAGCCCGATCGTGCGGCCGGGATTCCGCGACACCAGCCCGGCCGCTTCCGGGCCGCCACTGCTGAAGCCCAACAGCAGGACGGGCGCAGCCGCCATTTCGGGGTGCCCGCTGAGCGCGGCGACGCTGTCGATCACGGAGAAGATCCCGTTGTCGCTCGTGGTGGCGTTCGGCATGCCGAGGGTCGAGGTGCCGAACAGCGCCACGTGCGAGGATTTTGCGAGGTCGCGAAGACTCGCGCCCAGCAACTGGAGGGAGGCCTCCACGTCCGGGAGTGTGAGGTTCGGCTCGATCAGGCCGCCAGTCACGAACCCGTTGGTGAGCGGACCGCCGACAATGACGATCACGCCCCGTATCGGTCCGACCCCGGCCGGCACGTACATCGCGGTGGGGTCGGACACGAAGACTTGCCCACCCCCCGACAGCGTAAAGTCGTACGTGTTGTCGCCCGCTCTGAGCGTGACCGACGCCGTGTCCGGCAGGTAACCGGGCCGTTCAGCCTGGACAAAGGCGGCCCCCACCGGCAGGCCGGTCAGCTCGAAGTGCCCGTTCGCGTCGCTGGTCGTCTGGCGGGGGCCGAAGTTGATCGTGGCGCCCTCAAGTACTGCCGAAGAGCTCGCCGCCCGGACGGTCCCGGAGAGGGTGGCGCCGGCACTGCCCCCGTCCGTCCCGGTCGAGGCGCCGCAGGCGACCTGGAGCACGAGGGCGGCGACCGCACCGCCCGACGTGAGCCAACACGCGAGGGTTCGCGCCCGTCGCACGCGCGTCGGTCGGGGTGGAATTCTGTGAAGCAACATCGCTGCCTCCGGATGGTCGGTCATCGGTGGCGGCGGCGTTGTCGGGCTCCGCCGGCAGATTCGTTGG
>JBOHRY010000068.1:0-2435 GCA_050732955.1 Gemmatimonadales bacterium
CCGTCGGATCCGGATGATGGTTGGGAAAGGTGCCGTCACTCGTCGCGAAGAGCGGAATGA
Organism: Gemmatimonadales bacterium; assembly: GCA_050732955.1. Classification (GTDB taxonomy): domain Bacteria; phylum Gemmatimonadota; class Gemmatimonadetes; order Gemmatimonadales; family GWC2-71-9; genus Palsa-1233. The sequence goes on from JBOHRY010000068.1 coordinate 61, forward strand.
CGTCGGCGCCGAGAGCCTGGAGTGCTTCGATGGCGACGGGGGACATCACACCGTTGCCACAGTCCACGACGACCCTGACCGGACGGTCGAGGCGATGCCGCGCGACGATGGCGGCGCGATATTCGTCGAGTATGGTCCTGTACGCGGATTCCGACCCGCGACCGGATTGATAGCGCTCGGCAGTCATTCGTTCGCCCAGATCCGTGATCGCGGAGCCGTGGAGCGACTCGCCGGCGAGCACGAACTTGAAACCGTTGAACTCCGGCGGATTGTGCGAACCGGTCACCTGCACGCCGCCGTCGATACCGAGCGAATGGACGGCGAAATACAGCGCCGGCGTCGGCACCGTGCCCACGTCGATCACCGCGGCACCGCTCGCAGCGATCCCGCGCCGCAATGCCGCGGCGAGCGCGCCGCTGGACGGCCGGTTGTCGCAACCAACCGCGATGCGGACCGTGCCGCCCAGGCGCTCGACGGCCGTGCTGCCGTAGGCGCGACCGAGGTGCTCCGCGAAGTCCGGTGTCAGTTCCGATCCCACCAGCCCGCGAATGTCGTATTCCCGGAAGACCGACGTCGGAATCTTCATGGCACCACCGCGGTCAGCGCGGTCCGATGGGCAGCCCGCTCTGGTGCAACTGCACCGCTTCCTGCGTCGCGAAGCTCAGCACGGTGTTGGGCCACACGCCCAGCAGCAGGATCGCGAAGATGCAGATGGCCACGGCGATACGCGCGGGCCGCGGGAAGCTGATCGTCTTGTGGGCCTGGCGAGTCCGGGTGGGCTTGAGCGTCATGGCCAGCACGACCGGCAGATAGTATCCGATCGAGATGGCACTTCCGATGACCGCGACGACGGCGAGCGCGGTCTGACCCTGCGCCAGCACGGCGGACAACAGGTACCACTTTCCGATGAAACCGAACGTGCCCGGGAAACCCAGCAGCGACAGCATGCACACGCTGAGGCCGATCGACGCGAATGGTCGGACCGTGAACAATCCCTCGAGGTCCGTCAGCAACACGGTGCGAGCACCAGCGCGCTCGATAGACGCCAGGATTCCGAACGCCGCGACGATCGTGATGCTGTACGCGAGCAGGTAGATCAGCACGGCAGCGGTGCCTTGATCTGAATGCGCCCAGACCGCGAGCAGCAGATAGCCGGCATGGGCGATCGCGCTGTAGGCGAGCATCCGTTTCATCGACGTTTGGGAAAGCGCGGTCAGGTTGCCGAGCAGGATCGTGATGACCGCCAGACCGAAGATGACGGGCCGCCAGAGATCCACCATCGCGGGGAAGACGCCACTGAGCACCCGGATCAACGCCATGAACGCGGCCGCCTTGACCCCGCTCATCATGAACGCGGTCACCGGCGTCGGGGCTCCTTCATAGACGTCGGGCGCCCAGGCATGGAATGGTACGGCCGCAACCTTGAACGCGAACCCCACCAGCATCAGTCCCAGGCCAAGCTTGGCCATCAGCGTCGGCGGCGTGGCGGCGAACTGGGCGCCGATCAACTCGAAGTTGAACTGTCCCGTGGCGCCGTACGTCAGCGCGATCCCGTAGAGCAGGAACCCGGACGCGAACGCTCCGATCAGGAAGTACTTGAGCGCGGCCTCGGCGGAGGCCCGCCGGGTCCGGTCGAATCCCGTCAGCACGTAGACCGAGATCGACATCACCTCGAGGCCGAGGAAGAGGGTGATCAGGTCTGCGGCCCCGGCCAGCAGCATCATGCCGACCGTCGCCAGCATGAGCATCGGGTAATACTCGGGCGCGAGGATGCCCTGCCGGATGAGCCAGCGAATCGACAGCAGTACCACTGCCCCGGCGATCCACAGCAGCAACGCGTCACTGGCGAACCGGAATCCGTCCAGGGCGACCATGAACGAGAGGCCATCCGGACGGGCGCCGCGCCAGGCCAGCCATCCCGTCGCCATCACCGCGAAGACGTAACCGAGGATCGACAGTGCGCCGGCGTTGCGCATGTCGCGGCCGTCACGGTGGCGCCAGGCGACGTAGAGCAGCACGATCAGCGCCCAGAAGGTGAGCACCAGTTCCGGCAGCAAGGCCAGCATCGCACCGTGCGGCGACGACAGGTCGATGCGCATCAGGGTCTCGCCCCGGGTTCATGCATCCGGGCCGGCGGCAGCGCCGGCTGCACCATCTCGACATAGTGGCGGGCGGCGCCCTCCGTTCGCTTGAGCAGCGGCGCCGGGTAGAGGCCGACCCAGATCATCGTGGCGATCAGCGGCACGACCACCGCCAGCTCGCGCAGGTTCAGGTCGCCGATCCCTTCATTGGCCGGATTGGTCAGCCGGTTGAAGAAGACTCGTTGCGTCGACCAGAGCAGGTACGCCGCGGAGAATACCACCACGGTCGCGGCC
>JBOHRY010000069.1:0-5879 GCA_050732955.1 Gemmatimonadales bacterium
CGTCAGTCCTGTTGCGAAATACCCTGCGAAAATCGATTCGTTGCGCTCCATCGCCGTCTTGGTAGCTGTAATGATCACCCGGTTGGGTCCCGCCAGCACCGCGCCGAAATCTCCGCTCGCGCTCGACGCATTGACGAAGATGACCGTGGCGCTCGCAAGCGGCGCCAGCCACGAGGCGTAGTCCGCTGCAGTCGGGTCCGGGCCCGGCAGGTTGACGGCAGAGACGCCGAGCTCACCACTGCCGTGACCGATCAGCACCACCAGTATCACGTCGCCAGGACGCGTCCGCCGTGCGATTGATTCGAACGCCTGCTGGACGGCGACGCGCGTCGACTTGCCGGTGATGCGCCGGTCGACGGCGGGGTCCTCCGCGAGATAGACGAGGTCGGAATCGCCGACGTGCCACGGCCCATGGGCCGCGTCGTAGATGGCACCCGCCGCAGCACCAAATTCCCTGGCGAAACGCGGTTCGGCTGACAGGCCGGTGACCAGCAGCACGTGTGTGGCACCTGCCTGAAGCGAGTGGGCCGGTGCAGGCGCGAAGCCGAGGAGCGCGAGCAGAAGCGCGGCGTTCACGCCAGCCCGCGCCAGCGCCGGTATCCCCACTCGGCTCCGAGGAGTATGAGGATGAGGAGCAGCACGATCGGCATGTCCCAGAGATCGCGCGCTTCGTGGGCCGTGATCCCGCTGTTGGTGAGCAGCACATCGTCCGGCAGATGGCTCAGATCAGCCAACGGGTAGTACTTCCCGCCGGTCTCCCGCGCGATGCGCTGCAACAGCGACGTGCGGAGTTCGGCGTGCTCCATGTCGGCACCGCGCGAATCCGCGAGGATCGCCCCGCCAGCAAAGCGCACCGAATCCCGACCGTGCGTCGCCAGCACGGAGTAGCGGTACGTGCCGGGGTCGGTCGTGACGAATCGGCCGGCGTAACTGCCGTCCTCCCGCATCGTCCATCCGAGGGGAACCGTCGCTACGGTCCCGGTCGGCGAGGTCACATCCGCGGTCACCACGGCGTCGTTGACATCCATATATATGGAGTCCGCGAGCCGAGCCCGAAGCGACACCGCCTCGCCCGGTCCGACGCGCTGCGGCACTGTGCTCACGTCCAGCTGCTCGGGCACCTGGTCGAGCAGCCAGCGAACCAACTGACGCCAGAACGACTCGAAGCGGTGATCATCGATAGCAGTGGTCGGGTCCATCTTCCAGGTCCAGGTGTCCTGCACGCCGAGCACGGCCGAGATGCCGCGCCCGTAGCGCTGGATCGCGAGCACCGGCCGCGCTTCACCGCGCGGCGACGCACGACCATCGAGCAGAACCTCGGCACCGGGTCGCAGGTCGCCGAGCTGGTTGACGGACGTCAGCGTCGGAAGTGAGTCCCAGCGCGCGGCATTGAGCGCCGCCGTCGCACCGAGCTGCAGCGCGGGATGCACCAGTCCTGCCGCCGTGGGCTCGATCTTGAGAGTGGCAAGCGCGGTATCCGCAATCCGTCGGCCGCCACTTTCGAGCGTGAACGGCAGCACCTGCGCCAACGCCGTACCAGTGTAACCGCCCTCGGCCAACGCCTCCCGTCCGCCCAGCACCAGGAGCGCTCCGCCCCGGCGGTCGACGAAATCCTCGATCATCCGCAACTGATCGGCGGTGAAGTACGACGCTTCGACGTCGCCCAGAATCAGCGCCCGATAACGAAAGAGTTCGTCGCGACTCGTGGGGAATCCGTTCACCAGGTCGAGAGAATCGTTGACGTTGATGCGGAGGTACTTGCCCTTGGCGCTCCGGAGCAGGCCCACCAGCCGCACGGCACTGTCGGCGTCGAACGCACGGCGCAGGAAGGCGAACTCGAACCGCGGCTCGCCTTCGAAGTAGAGGACGCGTTCGTATCCCGGTCGGACCCGGAGCAGTGCCGCCGTCTCGTTGTTCTCGGTGATGATTTCGCCCTTGAGCGGCGAAATGCGCGCGGTGATGACGTGGGTGCCAACATCGAGCGGGGGTATCCGCAGTGGCACCTGGATCGCTTCCCGGCCGGCGGGGAGAAGCAGCGACTGCGTGGCCACGATGTGCCCGTCCGCTTCGGCAGTGACGGTGACCGAGTCACCGTTGACGCCGCGAGCACCGATCGTCACCGTTGCGAGTGCGCCAGAACCCTTCAGCGTGGTGGCGGGAACGTCGAACCGGTCCACGGAGACGTCGCGCGGGAAACGCTCGCGTCCCACGCCCACGGTGTACACCGGGATCTGCTTCATGCGCAGCCCGAGGATCGACGTCGCCAGATCGGCCGACGCGTTGTCGGCGCCGTCGCTCACCACCACGATCCCGGCGACCGGCATGTCGGCGAGTTCCTGCCGCACCGAGCCGAACATCGTCGCCAGGTCGGTCCGGGCGCCGCTGGCGGTGAGCGCGCCGGCGCCGGGAATCGGCGCCGCGTCCGCGCCGAATCGAAAGAACCTCAGCGCAAACCGGTCGGAGAGCCGGCGCACCAGCGCCGTTGAATCCGCGAAAACGCGCTCTTCCGCCGCAACCCGGCGCGCGCCATCCACGTCGCGGATCTGCATGCTGCGCGAATCGTCGAGCGCGATGGCGAGGACGTTCCGCTGCGGCACCGCGCTGGTGAGGGCGAGTGCAGGGCGCAGCAGACAACCCGCGAGCACCGCGAAGACCGCGATCCGCATGCTGGTGAGCACGATCCGGTCGGCCGCACGCACACCGCGCAATCGGCGCACCGCGAATGCCACCGCGGCAACCGCGACGATCATTCCCACGATCAACCACGGCACCGGCGCCACCGGCAACCACACCAGCGCTCCGCGCGCAAACACCCGCGGTGGATACTTGAACAGCGCGGTGAAGATTCCAACGGCAGCAGCCGACAACCAATGCTCCCGGAGAGCGGCGAAACAGGTGAGTAACCCGGAAGAATACCCGGCTCACACTATTACGCCACGAGAGCATCGCGAGTTACCGCGCCCGGCGGGATAATCGTCTATTGACCGTGCAATGCGCTGGTTGGTTCAACCCGCGACGCCTGAACCGACGGCCACCACGATCCCGCGATGACCATCACGGCTGCCAGGACCGCCGCAATCGAAAAGGCCGTCAGGTCAAACGGCGAGACGCCGGCAAGTGCCGACGCCATCGCCCGCCCGGCGGCGCCGGCCAGCACCAGACCCGGAATGATTCCGGCCAATGCGAGGATCGCTCCCTGACGCACCACCATCCCGATAACCTGTTCCTGGCGAGCACCCAGCGCCATGCGAATGGCGATCTCCTGACGGCGTTGTGACACGGAGAAAGCGAGCACGCCGTGGAGACCGATCCCGGCCAGCAGCACAGCCAGCGCCGCCAATCCCGCGAGTGTGCGGACCTGCACCGTTCGCGACGCACTCTGCTCGGCAACAACCGCATCGAGCGTCTCGACGTTCGAAATCGCCTGCAGCGGATCGGCATCGTGAATGATGCGCCGCAACTCACGAACCAGCGCCTCCCGGGGAAGCGTCGAACGCACGACGAGGTCCTTGGGCACGTAGCCGACCAATGCGCTGTCAGGGACTTGCTGATACGGCAGGTACACCTGTGGCTCGCTGACGCGTTCAGGGCCGCGGACCCGCACATCCTCGACCACGCCGACAATGGTCCGGTCCGCGAAGGCGAATTTGAAGTGCTGTCCGATCGGATCGCGGCCCGGCCAGTAACGCGCCGCGAACGACTGACTGACCACCGCCACCCATGGCGCCATCGGCGTGTCGCCGTCAGTCACGTCTCGACCGCGGACGGTGCGGATTTGCAGCGCGCTGATATAACCGGGCGTGATGAAGCGGAGGCTCGCATGACGATCGCCCGTGTCGGGCGGAATCGACACCGGCCAGATGCCGCCGCCCAGGCGCATCGGCAGTGCGGTGATATACCCCGCCGCCCTCACCCCCGGAAGCGCGCGGACCCGACCGAGCACACCGTCGAAGAAGGCCGTTCGCGTCGCAACCAGACTGTAGCGGTATGGCGGCAGCTCCGTGCGCAGCGTCATGACATGATCGGCGCGGAAACCGGGATCGATGGCGCGGACGCGCAGGATCGCGCGCAACAGCAAGGCGGTCGCAACGAGCAAGACGACAGACGCGGTGACTTCCGCGACAACCAGCGCGGAACGGAAGCGCGCCCGGCGCCCGCCGCCGCTGCGGGTGTCATCACGCAAGCCGTCGAACGACGAGCCACGTCCGGTCCGGATCGCGGGGAGCACCCCGAACCCGAGTCCGGTCGCGATCGACAGCACCGCGGCTGCCAGGAGAACGCGGAGGTCGATGGTTGGCGGTTCCGCCCACGGCAGCGACATGGGAATCAGCGCGCTGAGCAGCGGCATTGCGAGATAGGCCAGGACGATGCCGATGGCACCGCCGGCCGCTGCCAGCAGCAGACTCTCCGTCAACAACTGCCGCACCAGACGCTCACGCCCGGCTCCGAGGGCTGTCCGCACCGACAATTCCCGTCGGCGTGCCAGACCGCGTACCAGGAGAAGGTTCGCCAGGTTTGCACAGGTAATCAGCAGGATGCAGAATGCTGCGCCGCACAGGGAAAAGAGCAGCGTCCTTGCCAGCGCGGCGGATTGCGTGCTGAAGACCTGATTGTACGTGTCGCGCAACGAGAGCACGTTGGCGCCAATCGCCCCGTCATCCTTGGGATAGCTTCGGGCAAGGACGGCGGCGACCCGATCCATGTCGCGCTGCGCCTGCGGGACCGTCCAGCCCGGCTTGAGTCGTGCGACGACGTAGAACCAGCTGTTGCTGCGATCGTCATCGTGGACTTCACTGGCTTGCATCGGCACCCAGAACTGGGCGGTACGGTCGGGAAACGCGAAACGGCGCGGCATCACGCCGATCACGGTAAACGGTGAACCGTCGAGCGTTACCTGCCGGCCGAGTTCCGCGGGATCGGCGCCGAAGCTTCCCTGCCACAACGCATAGCTCAATACCACCACGGGAACGTTTCGCCGTGTTTCGTCGGCGGATGGCAAGCGACCCAGCAGTGGGGCGATCCCGAGCATGTCGAGGACCGGCCCATCCACCGCGATTCCGCCGATCTGCTGCGGCGAGCTTCCGCCCAGCAGGGAGGACGACTGCTGGTGATATGCGCCCATTGAATCGAATGCCCGCGACATCACCTGCCAGTCGCGGTAGTTCGCCGGCGACGGTTGCTGCGCGTCGTATTCAGGGACGCGTTCCCAGATGGTGACCAGCCGGTCGGCACCACGAAACGGGATCGGACGGAAGAAGACGAAGTCGGCGACGGAAAAGGCCGCCGTGTTGGCGCCGATCCCGAGCGCGATGATGAGAATCACGGTCGCGGTGAACCCCGGCACCCGGCGGAGCGAGCGCAACGCATAGTGCGTGTCCTGCCGTAGCAAGTCGGCATGGATCAGCGCGGCGTTGCCGATGGTATCGAACACCGTGTCGACCCAGAGCCGCGCCGTACCGAGGATCCCGCCCGTCGCCTGGCGCCGCGCGGCGAACAGCGCCGTCATTTCGGCGCCATACTCCCGGCGGAACGAGGCCGGATAGAGGCGGAGCAGCCAGCGATACGCGGCCGTCACGCGCGCCCCGGCACCAGCCCCTGCGAACGGGCCAGCCGGACCAGGCCCATCAGTCGTCGCGCCTCGGCCTCCGCCACGCGCGTACCGAACGGTGTGATCCGGTAGTACCGCCGGCGCTCGTCGTCGAACCTGGCGGCGGGCCGCGACCGCGATTCGGCGATCAGCCCGGCCTCCAGCATCCGCTGGATCGACCGATACAGCGTGCCCGCGCTCAGCCGGATCGCGCCATCGGTACGTGCCGCCACATCCTGGAGGATGGCGTAACCGTGGCGTTCATCCCGGGCCAGCGCGAGCAGGATGTAAA
>JBOHRY010000070.1:0-5505 GCA_050732955.1 Gemmatimonadales bacterium
GAACTGACTCTTCGAAGTCCCGGACGGTGCCGCGGCGAATCCCGGTTGACTCATCGGTGCCGATACCCAGCACACGGAGTCCCCACGAGCGGCCGTCGCCGGTCACCTCGCCGATCAGGCCGGTGACAGCGCTGCTACCAAGATCGATGGCCGCGACCAGCCGTTGCACCGGAACGCTCACGGGACTGCCTTTCGCACGAAAAGACGCTGGCGATATCGCGCATCGATTTCCTGCCACCGGATGCCGCGACCGGCAAGATACCTGCGAACCGTCATGACACCTCGCAGGATCCCGGCATCGGCTTCGGGGCGGAGCCGCACCCGTTGGAGTCCGGATTCGAGAACCACGTCGCCGTGATCGAGCCGGGCAACCTGGACGCTGTCGTACCCAGCGGGGTCGATCCGCATCAGCCGCCCCAGCAACTCTGCCGTGCTCGAGTCGCGCCCCGCGATGGGCAGCGAGGCTGGAGCGCGCACCGGGTCGAACGGCAGCACGCGACCGCGGTCATCCACGAGCGCCAGGCGATCGTTCAGCTGCACCATCGCGACCGGCGTCGCCTCGTGTATTGTCACGCGGAGCGCTCCCGGGAAGCGACGTTCGACCGTCGCAGCGAGAACACCGGGAATCGCGCGCGCGGCGGTACGTACGGGGCCGAGCCGATCGAAGATGCTGGCGTCCTGCCGCAGGCCGAGACGTCGAACCACGTCAAACTCGTCGAGGTACCGAGTGCCGATGACTTCCACTTCCCGGATCCGGAAGAACCTCAGCTTCCGTCCGAGCATCGGCAGTCCGACGAATGCCAGGGCAACGACACCAACCGCGACGAGAAGCAGGATCCGTCGGCTCATCGGGCGTCGAGCAACGCGCGAAGAGCCGGGCCGAGCTGCGTGATGTCTCCGGCACCAAGGGTGAACACCACGTCTCCCTCGCGCACCAGGTGGGCGACCGCCGCGGTGAGATTGCCGCGTTCGGGCCGGTAGTGCACTGCGGCGCCTGCGGCGCGGGCCGCGTCGGCAACGATCGCGCCGGTGATTCCCGCAAGAGGCGCTTCACGAGCGCCGTACACATCGGTGACAACGATCAGGTCCGCCTGAGTGAGGGCACGACCCAGCGCCGTGCCGTGATCGCGCGTGCGGGAATAGAGATGCGGCTGGAAGACTGCGACCAGGCGGCGGTCGGGAAAGGCCTGTCGAGCTGCCGCGAGCGTGGCCGCGAGCTCGGTCGGATGGTGCGCATAATCGTCGACGATCGTGACGCCGCCAACCGTGCCGAGGCGCTCGAACCGCCGGCCGACGCCGGTAAACGCCGCGAGCGCCGGCAGCGCACGTTCGACGTCCGCGTCGAGCGCCACCACAACAGCCAGCGCGGCAACGGCATTGCGGAGGTTGTGCACTCCGGGGACGCGTAGCGCCAGCGGCACGATGCGCCCGTCGGGGAATCGAACGTCCGCGCGGGAGCCGTTCGGACCCATTTCTCGTGGCTGGATGCTGATGTCCGCCGCCTCGGTGCCGAACCTCCAGGTCGGGACAGCGACTCGCCCGGCAACGCGCTCGCTGGCCGCGTCGGCGGTGCCGATGATCGCACGCTCGGCCCGGCCTGCGAACTCGACGAATGCCGACTCGAGCGCATCCATCGACCCGTAACACTCCAAGTGGTCGGCTTCGACATTGTTGACCACGGCGATGGTCGGATGCAAGGCGAGAAACGCCTGGTCGTATTCGTCCGCTTCGACGACAAAGAGGCGATCGCCGTCGAGCAGCGCATTGCCGCGCCACGCCGACACGCGCCCTCCGGCGAGTCCGGAGGGATGCCGTCCGGCCGCGCGGAGGACCTCGGTCGTCATCACCGTGGTCGTGGTCTTGCCGTGCGTGCCGGCGATCGCGACGAGCGTACTTCCGCGCACCAGCTCGGCGAGTGCGTGCTTCCGGTAGATGATGGGGACGTCAGCCGCGCGGGCGGCAGCGAGTTCGGGGTGATCCGACGGAGCCGCCGCCGTCACCACGATCGCCCGCGAACCGGCGACGTGTGCTTTCGAGGGGCCCAACGTCACCTTCGCCCCCGCGGCGGCAAGATCCGGGAAAGCCGACGCGTCGACGTCGCAGCCGGTCACCGGCACGCCGCGCTGCCGTGCGGCGAGCGCCAGACCGCTCATCCCGGCACCGCCGATGCCGAGAAAATGGATGGGTCGAGGATCGTCGGGATCGAACAGCGGAGGCACAGACGCAAGATAAGAAGCCGCGCGCACGTTCTGAAGAGTGGCGGCTCAGAACCTCAGGTCACGGAGGTAGCGGAGGTCGCGCTGCACGCTGATGAGCGGCTGGGGTGCCGCTTCCTGTTCCACGTAACAGGGCTTCCGCTCGAGATCCTGCACCGCGGCGAGAAATCGCCCGAAGTCGAAGCTCCCCGCACCGAGTTCGGTGTCGTGACTGCGGTCCGCGACCACATCCTTGAGGTGAAAGCTCCAGTACCGCGCGCGGTGACGGGCGAGGTAGGCGAAAGGGTCGCCGCCGCCGAGCAGCATGTTTCCGACATCGAGTTGCAGCCGCACCGCCTCCGGATCCGTGTGGTCGATGAAGAGGTCGTACGGAACGACGTTGTCGATCGGGCGCTGATGTTCGGGCTCGTTGTGAAACGCGAGCCAGATACCCGAACGACGCGCCGCGGCGCCCGCCTGATTGAATCGGTCAGCCCAGCGCCGCCATGCGTCGAGCGAGTTCCGGGTTTCATCGGGGAGACTTGGCACGACAAGGTAGCTGTGACCGAGGTGGCGAGCGGTGTCAAGACTCACTTGCCAGTTGCTGAGCAGCAGTTCCGGGGCGATGTGCGCCGACGGTGCCCGGAGCCCGAGACGCTGAAGGGTGGCCAGCACCTGATCCGGGGTGCGGCCAAAATTGCCGAATGACCAGAGCAGTTCCACATCGTCGTACCCCATCCGCCTGACCGCGGCGAGTGTGCCGTCGGGATCGGCCCGCATCGCGTCGCGGACCGAGTACAGCTCGAGACCGACGCGCTTCAGACGGTGGACTCCGTGCCGCGCCAGACGCACTCCGTCAGTGATGCCTGTTGCGGCAACCAGCGCGCGCACGAATTGCCGTCGGCTGGTCATCGCGACGCCACGAGCATCTCGATTCGCTCTGCGATTGTGGCGGCGGCAGCCGGTTTCCCGCGGTCGCGAGCTGCTGCTGCCATGAGAGACCGGCGCGTCGAGTCTTCAAGCATTTCGCCAAGCGTGCGGTCCAGCGCCGCGGCATCGAGTGCTGTCTGCGGCAGCATTACCGCGGCGCCTGCGGCTGCGAGGGCGCGAGCATTGAGCGTCTGATGGTCCGCCGCCGCGGTCGGCAGCGGAACGAGGATGGATGGAATTCCCCACGCGCAGAGTTCCGCGAGCGTCATCATGCCGGCGCGCGCGACGCAAACGGTTGCCACGGCCCAGGCATCCGCCATCGGATCGATGAACGGAATCACCTGCACCCGCGGCGGATCGTGCCACGGCGCGAATTCTTCGTAGGTCCCGCGACCAGTAGCCCAGATCAGCTGCGCATTACGCCCACCCCCGCCGGCGAGCCACTGGGCAACCACCTGGTTGATCGCGCGGGCGCCCTGCGATCCCCCTGTGATCACCACAACCGGGCGATCCGGCGCGAGACCGAAGCGCTGGATCGCGAGATCGCGCCGGGCGGGATCCGGTGGCGCGATCGGAGCGCCGGTCACTGCGACGTGTCGCGCGCGCGGCAGTGCTGCCCGCGCTTCTGGTGCGGCGAGCCAGACTTCATTGACGCGTCCGGCAAGGAGTCGCGTCGCGATGCCGGGGCGCACGTCGAGTTCGAGTATGCCGGTCGGGATGCACCGTCGTGTGGCACGCCAGAGGACCGGCCCACTGGCGTAGCCGCCGGTGCCAATGGCGGCGTCGGGGCCTACCTCGTCGAGCATGACGTCGATTCGGCGAACCAGCGCCGGCCACACCGCGGGCCAGCGGAGATTCTTCCACCACTGCCGGCGATAGATCGGATACATCGGGAGGAGGCGGTGCACTTCGCCGCGCTCGGGGAGAACGCTCGCTTCGATACCGCGTTCAGCGCCGGCAAAGACAAAGCGCCAATCAGGATGCAAGTTCCGGGTCGCATCGGCGACGGCGAGCGCCGGCATCAAGTGACCTCCGGTGCCACCCCCGGCAACCAGGATGGTGGTCACTCTCGCGCCGGGCGCCCGCGCTGGCGACCGATCGACACGATCACGCCGGCCGACACCAGGCAAAGCACCAGCGACACGCGACCGATCGACATGAATGGCAGCGTCAGACCAGTGGTCGGCATGAGCCAGGTGACGACCGCGGCGTGCAGGATGGCGCTCGCGCCGATCCCCACCGTCAGGCCGGCGGCCAGATACGTTCCGAATGGATCGCTGGCTGTTCGGGCGATGCGGAGCCCCATCCAGCAGAACGCCGTGAAACACAACGTCACGAACGTGATTCCGACCAGTCCCCATTCCTCGCCGATCACGGAGAGAAGGAAGTCCGAATACGCTTCGGGGAGATGCCCAAGCTTCTGGGTGCCGCGGCCAAATCCCACGCCGAAGATTCCGCCCGATCCGAATCCGATCAACGACTGGCATGCCTGGCTCTTGGGGCCGCACTCGACCGTGGTGCCTTGATATTCCTTGGTCCGGCTGGCCCGCACCGGATCGAACTTCATGATCAGCACGACAGCCGCCGCGCCCACGAGTGCCGCGAACGCCACATGCTCCATACGTGCGCCCGCGGTGAAGATGACGGTCAATCCGACGATTCCGATGGACGCCGCCATCGTCACGCTCGGCTCGACGGCGACGAGTATCGCGACAACGGCCATCGCCCCAATCAGCGGGAGGAAGCCCTCGTTGAACCGGCGAACCTTGGTCCCGAGATCGGCGGCGTACGCCGCGAGCCAGACCGCCAGCGTGAACCGGGCGATTTCGGCGACCTGGATGCGGACACCGAGCTGAATCCAGCGGTGCGCCCCATTCACCATCGGAACCAGTGCGTCCACGGCGCCCGGTCCCTTCGCGCCACGCCAGCGAACCGCGACCATGGCGATGATCACGAGTCCGACAATGGTGAGCAGCAGGAGAGGTAGCGCGACCTTGCGCCAGATGTGATAGTCGGTGCGCGCCGCCACCAGGAAGAGCACACCGCCGGCAACGGCCGCCATCGCCTGCTGCATGGCCTCGTGGTGCCAGCTCGCGAGGTACGTCCCCGCGCCAAGGCAGCTCGCCACGCCGAGTGCGGTAAGAAACAGCGTCGCAACGGCGAGTAACCTGGTCTCCCAGCGAAATTCACCCGGATGCCGGACCGCGGCGGTCACTACATCGCCTCGACCAGCGAACGGAATGTGGCGCCCCGCTGTTCGTAGTTGTCGAACATGTCGTAGCTGGAGCACGCGGGCGACAGCAACACCACGTCGCCTTTGCGCGCGAGCCGCCGGGCCGTGGCGATGACCTCGTCGAACGACGATCCGAGCCGCGTCAAC
>JBOHRY010000071.1:0-13488 GCA_050732955.1 Gemmatimonadales bacterium
CATCAAGAAATGGTCAACAAAGAAACAGAGAAGAGAGAACGGAAAAGAGAGAATTGGGAGAGAAGATAGACGATAGAAGCAGCATCACTTCTCTCGTCCGACTTCTCTCCCACTTCTCTCTTTTCGCTTCTCCCTTCTATCTGGATTCAAGCAGTTCCCGTCCAATTCTCTGCATATCATCCACTGTCGCGTCGATATCCGCGATCGTCGTCCGATGCGAGCAGATGGAAAGTCGTTGGGTGACTCGCCCTCGAATCCGCGTGGTCATCGCGAACGCCAGCAACCTGCGCTGCAGCTCGTCGGAGATCTCCTGGTTGAGTTGATCCAGCAGCGCGTCCTGGCCGCGCAAGTCCCTGGGCGCCCAGCGGAACGAATAGATGTAGAGTCGTGGCGCCGGCTGGACCACCTCGAAATCGTCGGAGGCCGCGACTCGCTCGTGCAGGCGTTGGGCGCACGCCATCGTCTGCCGGAAAAACGTCCGGATCCCTTCGGCGCCGTAGTACCTGAGCGTCATCCAGACCTTGAGTGCACGCCAGCCGCGCGAGAGTTGCGGCCCGAAATCGAAATAATTGAGCCCGCTGTACTCGTTGGCGGAGGCCGGCACCAGATAGGTGGCGTGCATGGCGTAGGCACGCCGGAGTGCTGCCTCGTCGCGCACCATGATGCAGCCGGCCTCGTAGGGAACGCCGAGCCATTTGTGGGCGTCGAACGAGAGCGAATCGGCGCGATGCATGGCACCCAGTTCCGGTGCGAGTTCGGGAAGCATTCCGCCCAGTGCGCCGCAGGCGCCGTCGAGATGGAACCAGAGATCGTGCCGTTCCGCGATATCGGCGAGCGTGCCGATATCGTCGATCGCGCCGACGTTGATCGAGCCGACGTGGCCCACCACGCAGAACGGCTGCATGCCTGCGGCCTTGTCCTCGCGAATCATCCGGTCGAGCGCCACAGGATCGATGGTGAAGTCCTCGCGCGACGGCACCGACCGGAGCGCCGACCGTCCGAGGCCGAGGAGATCCACGGCGCGCAGGAACGACACATGGGTTTCGTGGTCGGCCATGTAGACGGTGAGCCGGCCGGCGCCGCCGCGTACCTGAATCCCTTCGGCTTCGATGTCCCAGTCAGCCTGCGCCACAAGAGCGGTGCGTAGCGCCGCGACGTTGGCCATGGTGCCACCGCTCACGAAGATGCCGCCGCAGTCCGGAGCGTAACCGATCAGCTCCGCCAGCCAGCGCACCGTCTGGCGCTCGATCTCGGTCGCGGCGGGCGAGGCGCGCCAGCCGCCGCAATTGGGATTGAGGGCACTCGCCATGGCATCGGCGAGGGTGCCAATCTGCGATCCGGATCCGTTGACGAAGCCAAACCACCGGGGTGAGCCCTGACGCGACGAATTGGGAATGATCTTGTCGCGCCAGTCGGCGAGTATGGTCTCGATCGGTTCGGCCTCTTCCGGCACGGGCGCCGCAAAGAGCGCGGCGACATCGGCTGGCTTGCAGCCCGGGAAGGCCGGCGCCGAATCGAGATCGGCGTAGTAGTCGGCGAGCAAGTCGACGACCTCTCGGCCCAGCGCGGTAAATGCCGCACGGGGCAGGTCGGGATGCAGCTGGGGCACAGCGACTCCGGAACGGTATGGCGTCTGGCGTGGTCGCCAGACGTGCCCGGATTATGGCGGGAAGCGGCGCAAACGGCCACCGGAATCCGGACAACATGATCGACGCACCAGTGATTCCACTGAACAGGTTAGTGGAGTGGTCGATGCGTTCTTACGTCATGCGCGCTAGGGCATGGTGTCGCGCGGCGGCACATCGCGCTCCACCGCCAGCAGCGGACGCTCGCCGTTGCCGTACGTGGCGCTCACGGTGTAGTACGATCCGCCGACGAACGGGAAGTTCGTCGTGGCCACCACCGAGTCACTCCCGTCCCGACGCAGCGACAGGGCGCTCAGCGTGTCGGTGTTCGCGATGTACGCCGTCGTGGCGCCGGCGGCGACACCGGAAAAGAGCACTTTGCCATTGGACGCCAATGTCCAGCTCCGAGAACCATTCAAGTGGTTGGCAAAACGCACCTGTGCGGCGATCCGTGGCGGCGCCGGTCGGGATGCGGCGCCGGCCCCGGCGAGCAGCGTGGCCGCCGCGCACGCCGCGATTCGAATCGAATACATGGGTCCCTCCTCCAGGATCGCGGTCCAGTCGGACCGCCGAGTTCACCGGATGGGACGCCCGGGCCCGGGCGAGCCTCACAGATAGATTGCGGGGCACCCTCCGTCCAGCGAATGATCGGACACTCTCAGCATGCGCACTCTTTCCAAATCCGATTTCAAGCTGGCCCGCAGTTGCGTGACTAAGCTCTACTATCGCGAGCACGACTACCCGCAAGCGCTGGACGACAATCCCTATCTCGCGCTGCTGGCCGAGGGCGGCTACATGGTGGAGCAGCTCGCCCGGCTCATGTATCCGGCAGGGATCGAGCTCGAGTACGGGCGCGACCCGGCGGCCGACTGGGCGACCGCCCGCCGGCACCTGGAAGCCGCCGACGTGACACTCTTCGAGGCGACACTTCTCTCGGGGCGCAAGCTCGCGCGGGTCGATATTCTGGTGAAACGCGGGTCGCGTTTCGACCTGATCGAAGTGAAATCCAAGTCGATGGACGGCGATGATCTGGAGGAGGGGCCCGAAGGGCCGTTTCGCGGCAAGCGGAAGCCGCACGCCATACGGGCTTCGTGGCGGCCGTACCTCGAAGACGTCGCGTACCAGACGCAGTTGTTGCACGAGCTCTATCCGGACGCGGTGATCGTACCGCACCTCCTGGTGGTCGACCGCTCGAAGATCACCACCACCGATGGACTTCCCGCGATGTTCAACATCGCGCGTGATGTCATGGTCGGCGGGCGCAAGAAGGATCTCGACGTGCGCTTCATCGGCGATCCCGCTACGATCGTCCCGGGAGAGTTTCTCACGCTGCGCGACGTGTCGAGCGAGGTCGCCGAACTGATGCCGGAGATCGCCGCGGAAACTCGGCGCTTCGTGACACTCTACGAAGGCGACCAGGTGCGCCGGGAGCCGTCGGAGTTGAACTGGCAATGCCGCGACTGCGAATTCCGGTTGGCGGATGGCGATTCGCGCGGGCCGAACGGCTATCGCGAATGCTGGGGAAAACTCGCCGACCCGGTGCCGCACATCTTCGACCTGTACCATCTGGGCTCGGTGCAGGTCGCCGGTGAGCGGCTGGGTAATCAGCTGATCGCCGGCGGCCACACCTCGCTCTACGAGGTGCCGGTGGACCTGCTCACTACCAAGCGATCCCCTCGCCAGCTGGTTCAGATCGAATACAGTCGCGGCGAGGCGCCGTGGATCGGGCCGGCGCTGGCACCGGCGCTGGCTGCGCTCCGGTGGCCACTGCATTTCATCGACTTCGAGACGTCGCTCCTGGCGTTGCCATATCACAGCGACATGCACCCCTATGAGCCCGTGGCATTCCAATGGAGTTGTCACGCGCTGCAGACACCCGACGGCGTTCCCGAACATCGGGAGTGGCTCAACACGGTGGATGCCTGGCCGAGCGGGAAGTTTCTTGCGGCGTTGCGCGAAGCGGTCGGCGACGAAGGGTCAATCCTTACCTGGTCGGCCTACGAGGGAAACATCCTCAAACGCATACGCCAGCAGCTTGAACGGTATGGGCTCGCCGAGCCTGGGATGATCGCGTGGATCGACGCGGCACTCGAGCGGGTGGTCGATCTCCACCGAATTTGCGTGGACAGCTTCTTCCATCCCCGGATGCGGGGCCGCACGTCGATCAAGGTGGTGCTCGACGCGTTATGGAAGGTCGATGCGCCGATGCGCCAGCGGTATACCGAATGGATGCAGCTGCCGGCCGATCCGGCGGTCGGCCCATACGAGGGGCTGCCGTCGATCACGATCCAAGGACGCACCCTCGATGTCGCGGACGGCACCGGCGCCATGCAGGCGTACACCGCGATGCTGTACGGCGCGGAACGGCATGACGCCGAACTCCGGGACGCGTGGCGCGCGCTGCTGCTCAGGTACTGCCGTCTCGACACGATGGCGATGGTCCTGATCTGGGATTATTGGCGCCGCAATCTCCCAATTTGATGATCTGTTGATGGTGCCGGGACAGCTTGCCTATTCGCGGGACCAGCCCTCCGTGGGGGTCAGTCTCCGTCGAGCCGCGGCGAGCGATTTCCCAGCGAAGCGAAACGTGGCATCGGCTCAGGCTGGCCCATCCCGCCTCCTCCGGGAGCGAAAGCCCCCGACAGTCCGCAGTCTGCGCGGCCAAGTCGCATCGTTGCAAGGCGATCGCCGGATTGCTCTAGTTTTGACGGATGACTGGCTCTCGCGACACCACCCGGCTCGGCGGGACGCGCACCGCGCGGCACCGCCATTCTCACGCTTCCGTCCGGCGCGAACTCTCAGCGCGGCACCCGCGCCTCGCGCGGTTGTGTGAGCTGGCGCATCCGCTCGAACGGATCGTCCCCGACGAGCGACCGCTCTCTCACCTGATCGTCCGCACCATCGTGGGACAACTGGTCTCGACCGCCGCGGCGCGGAGCATCATGGCGACACTGCTCGCGGCACACGGCGACATCGACGGGATCATCGCCTGGGCGATGCGCACGCCTGAGGACGCGCCGCCGTCACATTCGCTCTCCCGGGCCAAGCGCAAGGCGATCGCGCACTGGGGATTCTTCCTCGCCGCGCACGGCGACCCGCGCGACCGCTGGAGCAACCTCCCGGCTGATGACCTGATCGCCGAGATCATGGCGTTGCGCGGACTGGGACGATGGAGTGCCCACATGATCGCGATCTTCGGATTCGGGCATCCGGAGATCTGGCCGGAGGGAGATGCAGGAGTGGTGCGGGCCGCAAAGGTCGTATTCAGGGGAATACGAAAACCCACGATGCGAAGACTGATTCGTGGATACGAGACGCATGTGGCAATCTGCTGTTGGGCACTTCTAGACAAGGGACGACTTGCAGACTTCTAGAGAGAAGACAGAATGGAAAAGAGAGAAGTGGGAGAGAAGTTAGAAGATAGAAGCCGGCGGGCGCCTGGTTCCTATTTCTCGCGGTAGCCCCCCATCGCAGCGACGACGTTGGCGACGATGAAGACGCCGATGATGCAGGCGATGAAGGCAACGATGTAGGCGTACTCGGGCAGTTTGTGGTACACGATACGATCTCCCGGTTGGGGCTTCTCTGTTCCTACTTCTCTCCCACTTCTCTCGTATCAGTTCTCTGTTCGGTCTGTCGTAAGATCTACCCTCGTTACGCCGCGGTCAACGCTTGGTGGTACCGTCCGACACTATTCCAGGTATGCCGATCACGCTATCGATACCGTGCTCTTGCTCGAGCCTCGCGAAACCGCCGGGGGAAAATCGTTGTTCTGATGCGGATAACGATCGCTCATACGATCCGGGAACAATGACACTCAGCGTCACCCTTGCCCCCGGCGGTAGCGCCGCCATCCAGATCCGCGCGTTTTCCGCCGCCGGAGATTCGATTGCCGTGGACGCCGCCGTCGCGCCGATCGGTGTGCTCGGCGGGGACGGACAGGTCACGCCGTACCACTACCCATGATCCGCCGCATCGCCGCGCTCGCGACGGTACTGGTTCTGTCCGCATGCCGGGCCGACGTCCCGATCACGCCGGCGACTCCGGGGTCGACGCTTTCGATCGACCCGATCAACATGAGCGCCGGCGACTCGGTCGCGCCGACCATCGAGATCAATGTGGGTAGCGGATGGCGGGGTGCCCGACCAGGCGAGGTGATCGTGTCATCCTCGGACACGAATGTGATCGCGGTGTTGCCCGGCGGATCGCTGCTCGCGGTCGGACGCGGTCAGTCGGAGATCACCGTCGCGCTGGCCGCCAACGTAGCGCTCTCCGTGACCCAGCTGGTATCGGTGACCAGCGAGACGCTCACCGGTGTCGCGATGGCGGCATCACCGACGATGATCCCGGGCGATACTCTTCCGATCACGGTGACCGGCACGATTCGCGGTGGGCGAAGGGTGAGTGCGCCAACCAGTGTGTCGCTGGCAAGCCGGAATCCGGCAGTGGTAACGATCAGCGGCGACAGCGCGTTTGCCGTGGGCTCAGGGACCGCGTGGCTGGTCGCGACGGCAACCAGCGGTGCTGCCGATTCGGCACTGGTGACCGTTGCCGCGGGCGCCCCGGTGCAGGTGGTGCTGACGCCGCACGTGACCTCGCTCGTCGCGGGCCGGACCTTCACTCCCACATTTGCGGTCACCGATCGCCGGGGGAATGCGGTCGCCGTGACGCCGCAATTCGCCAGCACGTCGCCAGCCGTGGCAACAGTGCAATCCGACGGTATGATCACAGCGGTCACGCCGGGTGATGTCATGATCGTCGCGAGCGCCGGCACCGGTGCCGATACGCTCCGGGTGTCCGTGACCGCGCCTGTCATCGTGCTGGGTCGACTCGCCCTCGTGCCGGACAGCATCACGCTGAGTCCGGGCGGGAGCGCGTCGATACAGGTTCAGGCGTTCGACACGCAGGGCAATCCGATGGCGGTGCCGGTGGTGACCTGGCAATCGCACACCACCGGTATCACCGTCACGAGTGCGGGCGTGGTTCAGGCCGCGGCGAGCATGCCGACTACGATTCCCAACGGAGTAGTCCAGGTCTCTAGCGCCGGCGTGGTAGCGCAGTTGCGTGTCGCGGTCGTGGTGCCGGTTCTGGCGCGACTGATCGTGACGCCGGACAGCATCTCGCTCGTGCCGGGCGGATCCGCCACGATTCAGGTTCAGGCGATCGACAATTTCAGCCATCCGATGACGCTGCCGCCGCTGACCTGGCAATCACAGACCAACGGAATCAGCGTTTCGTCCGGCGGCACGATCCAGGCCGCATCAACGATCGCGACGACGATCACCAACGGCGTGGTGCGCGTCTCAAGCGGCGCGGTAAGCAGCACGGTTCGCGTGGCGGTCACGTTCACACCCCCGCCGCCGCCCACCGACACGGGCTACGTGCAAATCCGTTGGGTGGGTGCGGTGCCGCCCGCCGATGTTGCCGCGGCGTTCGAAACTGCGCGGCAGCGCATCAATTCGCTGTTCCTGAGTTTCAAGGGCGTGGCTGCGATCCCGCTGGCCCTGCCGGCGGAGGCCTGTCTTGCTGGTTCGCCGGCGATCAATCAAACAGTCAACGGCATCATCCTCTTTGCCGAGGTGGCTCCGATCGATGGACCGGGAAGCATCCTCGGCTCGGCCGGTCCGTGCGTGCTCAGGTCGGGAACACTGCTTCCCGGCGTGGGTGTGATGGACTTCGACAGCGCCGACATGGCGAGCATGATTGCCAATGGCACGCTCAACGGCGTGGTGTTGCACGAGATGATGCACACGCTGGGTTTCGGCACGATCTGGGGACCGGGACAGCAGAACGAGGTCGCCTCGCCGAACGGGGCTGATCCCCGCTACATCGGGAGCAACGGCCAGGCGGGTTATGCTGCGGTCGGCGGTACTGACGCATCGAGTGGAGTCCCGGTGGAGAACACCGGCGGCAGTGGCACCCGCGGCGCACATTGGCGCGAGTCGGTCTTTCGCACCGAATTGATGACTGGATGGGCCGATGGCGCCATGCAGATGAGCCGCGCAACGGTGGGCGCCCTCAAGGATTTCGGATACGACGTCGACGTCAGCCGCGCCGATCCCTACACCGTGCCTCCGCCGGTGGTGGGCGGCGGTCTGGTCTCGAGCCAGGTCATTGGCGAGCGCACCATCGCACCGATCGGCGTGGTCGGCCCGGACGGAAAGGTCGTTCCCATCCCGCGGTAACGCGGCGCAGCCCATCGCTTTCGCTGTGCCATGCATCTCACCGGAGATGGCCCGTCTCATCCTTGGACACGGGCCAACCGTATATTCTGTGGCCGCGAGCTGGTGCCCGGGCCCCACTCCGATCCGGTTGATGCATGGCTGACAAGCTGGTTGATGACCTCAAGCGCGCCCTCGGCGACGCGTACACTATCGAGCGTGAACTGACGGGAGGCGGCATGAGCCGCGTCTTCGTCGCCAAGGAGCACGCGCTCGGCCGTGAGGTCGTTATCAAGGTGTTGCCGCCGGAACTGGCCGCCGGGGTCAATCGCGAACGGTTTCGCCGCGAGGTTCAGCTCGCCGCGCGGCTCTCCCATCCGTACATCGTGCCGTTGCTGCACGCCGGCGAACATGGCGAGCTGCTCTGGTTCACCATGCCGTACATTCACGGCGATTCGCTGCGCACCCTGCTGCAGAAGGACGGACCGCTCGAGGTCGCTGACGCGGTCAAGCTGTTGCGTGACGTGGTCGAAGCACTCGCCTACGCCCATTCACGTGGCGTGGTGCACCGCGACATCAAGCCCGCCAACATCATGTACGACGGCTCGCACGCCGTGGTCACCGATTTCGGCGTCGCCAAGGCGCTCAACGCGGCACTGCCGAATGCCGGTCCCGGTCACACCACGTCGGGGATGGCGATCGGCACACCCGCCTACATGGCGCCCGAACAGCTTGCCGCGGATCCCGACGCCGATCAGCGCGTCGACATCTACGCCGCCGGATTGCTGGCCTACGAACTCCTGAGTGGCGCCAGTCCCTTTGCCGCGCCGTCGCCCACGGCGACGATGACGGCACAACTCACGCGGGTGCCGGAACCGCTGCATGTGCTTCGCGCGGACGTGCCGCCCGCGTTCTCGGAACTGGTGCAGCGCTGCCTCGCGAAATCACCCGACGATCGGCCGCGCGATGCGCAGGCGGTGCTCGCCGAGCTGGATCGCATTTCCGGCGCACTCGCTGCCGCGGCGCATCACGGCGCGCACGATGCCGTTCCCGCGCGTCCGCGAGCCGCATCGCTTCCGCTGGTCTTCGCGACGGTGGGCGTGCTCGCGCTGGTCGCCGGCGGATTCTGGTGGTCCCAGCGCAACGGTGCCAAGCCGGCGCCATCGACCGCGAATCCGGCCGCCCGTCCGGGAACCGATACCGGCGATCTCGGCGCGCCGCTGCCGACCCGGCCGATGACGCACGCCGACTCGCTGCAACTCCTCGCGGCGCTGCAGTCGCAGTTGCGTCAGGTCGATCCGAAGTATCGGCATCGTCCGGTTCCCAAACCGGCGGTGCCGGAATCGGTCGAGCTGGCGGTCAAGACTCGCGAGATCGATTCGCTGATTCGCGACGAGTTCCGCGCCATCACGATCCAGCGATCGATGAGCGGCAACCGCCCGCCGGACGCTGTACCGCCTGCGCGACCGCCGACCTCGGTGACCGTGACACCAATCGCGCCGGCGTTACCGTCCGCCGGAATCGCGAACGCGGTGACCCCGCGTCGCCTGCTGATTCTGCTCCCGCGCGAACGCGGGACCGATTCGACGATGCGCACGCTTCAACTCGCCGCCGCCGCCGAGCTGGCGGGGCGCAGCAATCGATTCGGGCAGTGGACCTCGGTGATGATCGATAGCGCTGGGCAGGCCAACTTGCGCGAGGTCCTCACCGCCGGCAGCGCCGACGTGCTCGCCTACATCGTATTGCACCGCGAGCCGGGCGATTCGGTGCGGCTGCAGGTGTCGATCCGGAATGTGACGCCGGGTGCGAGCTTCGGGTATCGGATGATCAACAGCGATCCGGTGTACCACCCGACCGGCATCCAGGCGTTCAACGGGGCGTTGCGGGACGCCGCGCGCCTCCTGGGTCAGCTGCGGCAGCTCGGTCCCGGACAGGTCTGGTCACAGGACATGGGCGGGCCGTATGCCGCGCCGGGTTACACCGGGCCACGAGTGAGCACCTTTTCCCCGAAGGTCATGGATTCGCTGCACAGGATCATGGATTCGATGCAGGCGCACTTCCGCAAGCGCCGCGATTCGATGCCGCAGCGCCGCGACTCGATCTGAGATTCGCGCTACCGGTCCACCACCAGCAGTCCAACCGTCGTGCCAAACCCATCCTCGGTGGCGGGGAGGCCGACTGGCGCCCGCCACGGGCCGCCGTCGGTGCGGATATTGAGGCGATAGACTCCTGCTGGCGCGCGAACCGTGAGTTGCCAGCGACCATCGTCGCCGCGCGCGAGATCCACAGCCTTCCATTCCGTGAGATCACCTTCGAGCGCCGCGCGCCGCGTCCCCGGTGGCAACACGAAGGAGATCTGCACCGTCGACGGAGACTCCCGCATGAATTCCACCGGCGGAAGATTCACCAGGTGGACACTGGGCCGCGTGCGCTGCAGGAGATCGAGCTGCAATCCCAGCGTCGCGTACTGACCGCCGCGAAGCTGCAGCAATGCGTCCGATGCCAGCCGGCCGGCACGCACCGTGAGTGCCATGATCGGCGTGAGATGCAGCACGGCCCGGCCATCCCACCACGTTTCCGGCAGGATGTTGAGGCCAAATCGACGGCCAACCCTCCCGCTCAGCGAGAATGGCCCGGCGCTCCATGCCACCTGCATCCCGAGGTCGTGGATCTCCCGGATCTGGGCGTGGTAGGCGCTATCCATCAACGCACCTGGGATGAGGTTGTTGACGAATCCGTTGGTGTGAAAGACGCTGTCGTGCAGCGAAGCCATCTGCCAGAGCGCTCCGACCTGAAGCGCGCCCAGACGGAGATCCGCGCCGAGCGAGGGGCGAAACCAGCTGCGCGATTGCGCTCCCTCGAGGGCCACGCCCTGCTGCCAGCCGCCGCGCACCGAGAACCTTCCCAACTCGCGCTCGGCGCGAATTTCACCGGCAAGGGTTCCCGTCCATGACTGCGCGATGTCGTGGGCCAGATCGCTCACCGGGCCCACTTCCACGCGCCAGGCGCCGGGTGTGAATCGGTAATGCAGTCCGCCGCTCATGATCCCGGCCATGCCGAGACCGATATGGTCCTGGGCCTGACCGGAGAATTGCAGATGCGCCGGCCCGAAGAGCGCGTCGAGCGAGCCGCCGAGCGCGGTGAGCGAGCTCGCGGGGAGTTGATCGAGGTGTGCCTGGCCGCCGCCAGTCTCGACCCGGAGTTGAGCCGGCAGTGCGGTTGCCCAGGTAAACGTGGCAACGATGCCGAACGAAATGAGTTTCATGGCGGTCCCTCGTTTTCAGGAGGGCGCGTCCCCGGTGGGGGCGCGTCGCGCGTCAGGTCCGTGGGTGACAGGTGGACGAACTGGGCATCGCTGGCCTTCCGCCTGGCGAGATCGGAAATCCGGTTCCAGGCACGGTCGGCGGAAGCCCCGCGGGCAGTAAGATCAAGATACGCCCCCAGTGGCGCCGAGACGGACATCCCGCCCCGCAATTGATGCAACTCTGCCAACCGGGACTCCGGCACGCCGGCTTGCAGCGCGGCTGCTGCGGTCGTGAGTTCGACGGGCTCGGCATCCGGGCCCAGCGTGAGGCGCGCGGTCCGGAGGGCGCCACGCAGCCGTCCCAGCGCGCCCACGATCTGGTCGGTCGAGGCACCCTTTGCCTGACCTTCGAGTGCCCTGAGCACCAGCGGTCCGGTGGGCAAGCCTTCGTGTTCGGCGCTGTCGATGGTCGCCGCGAGCCGGGTCGCGACCGGCTCGCCGAAGCGCTGGACCAACCGGGAGTCCTGCGCCACGAGCGGCCTCGTCGCGCAGGCGAGCAGCAGGATGAGTCCCTGGACCAGCCGCGTTGGCGTCAATTTCCCACCACGTTGAGCACCGAGGTCGGGCGACCGAAATCGTCGGGGGCCGCAGCCGCCCGGGCGTCGGCGCGCCACTGTTCGTTGTTTACAAGATACGCAAAACGATAGCGCCCGGGCTGCAGCCGGACGGTCGCCTGCCAAGTGGTGGTTCCGGTGCGTTCCATCTCGATGCGATCCGATCGCCAGTCGGTGAAGTCGCCAACGACGGCGACCGACTGCACCGCCGGTACGGTGATGGCAAAGGTGACCTTCGTTCCCGATTGGCGGAGCAAGAGCGCCACTCCGGCGCCGCCGACGATCACGAGCGCAACGGCGCCGGTGAGGCGCTGCCTGTGCCGCCGACGTGCGAGTCCGGCGGCCCGCAAGGCGAGCCCCGGAATCAGCGGCACCGGCCGGCGCAACGCATCCGCGGCGTGATCCAGCGGATCGCCGGAATCGAATTCACTCGTCACTTGTCCACCTCCTTGAGACGCGCTCGCAGCTGTTCGCAGGCGCGGGCCACTCGCATTTTCAGCGCCGGTACACTGGCGCTGGTGATCGCGGTCATCTCCTGGTACTCCAGCCCCTGCACATGCTTGAGCAGGAAGGCTTCACGCAACGCCGGCGACAGCGTCGCGAGTGCCGCTTCGATTTCCTCTCGCCACGCGAACGCGTCATCGGTCGGCGCCGTGATGGCGCGTTCGATGCTCCGATCGGCCGCCGGCCCGGAGACGAACGGCCACCATCGTCGGCGTTTCGATCGGCAGCGATTCACGGTGATCCGGAACAGCCATGCGTCGAGACGCTCCGGTCTGGTACCTTTCCGGATCGCGCGATCGGCCCGGATGAAAACGTCCTGCAGCACTTCGTCTGCATCCGCCGCCGAGTGCAGGAAGTGCGTCGCGAAACGCATCAACGGTGGCCCGTGCTTCTCGATCAGCTCGGCCAGAGCCACTGGTTCGCCGGCGCCGAGCCGGGCGACGAGGGAGTCATCGGTCGGCGTCACCTTTGGTAGACCCGGCCCCGGTGGGGCCGGTCACATCGGGCACCAGACGTGACGTGGAGGGGCTCCGGAGCGTCCTTACCGCTGATCGCAGCAGTTCCGCGTGTCGTTCGCTCCACCCTTCTCCCCCGGCAGGTCGCCATGCGTCGTTTTTCCATCCTGGTTTTCGCGGTAGGCAGCGTTGTCGGCTGTTCGGACAATCCTGCAGGACCACATTCCGCCACCGGTGCGGGGCAGCTTGCCCTGCTCAACGCGCTCGCCGCCGGAAATTCCGCGACGATCAACGTTGATGGATCGACGATGGCGCTTCCCCCCGCCGGCGCCAGCGGCACCGCGGAATTGACGGCGGGACCGCACGAATTGCGAGTCATCGCCAACGGCCAGACGATCGCCACGTCGACGTTCACGCTGACCGATGGCGGGCACCGGACCGCGGTGGTGAGCGGGTCTACCGGACATATCGTGCTGCTGGTGACGACGCTTGACACCGCCGCCACTCCGGTAACCGACGCCGCGAAGATGCGCCTGGTGCACACCGTGCCCGACGCCCCGCCGATGGACAGCTACCTCTTCCTGACCAGCCAGGCGGCGGACAGTTCCGCGCGATTCGTCATCCCCTTCAACTACGGCACCGGCACCGACCCGGAGTTTCCCGGCTACGCCGTCCGTCCCCCGGGATCATATCTGGTCTGGCTCAAGGGGGCCGGCACCGACGACGTGCTGGTGCAGGGAGGACCATTCACAGTCAATGCAGGCGACGTCTACAGCTTCGTGCTGGCACGAAACGATGCGGGCAACATGGAGATTCGCGCCGTAAAGGAACACTAGACGCACAGAGAGAAGAGAGAACTTTTCCCTTCTCCCTTCTCTCTAGCTT
>JBOHRY010000072.1:0-4510 GCA_050732955.1 Gemmatimonadales bacterium
GTGTTGACCACCCTGCTGGCCGGGGGACACGCGCTCCTGGTCGGCGTTCCCGGGCTCGCCAAGACACTGCTGATCTCGACGGTAGCCGAAGCGCTTGCGCTTTCGTTCAATCGCGTGCAGTTCACGCCCGACCTGATGCCGGGCGACATTACCGGCACCGAGCTCGTGGAAGAGGATGTCGCCAGCGGGAAACGCTCCTTCCGTTTCGTGCCTGGGCCGATCTTCGCACAGGTGGTGCTCGCCGACGAGATCAATCGGACGCCACCGAAGACCCAGGCGGCGTTACTGCAGGCGATGCAGGAGCATCACGTCACCGTGGCTGGGCAGACGTACCAGCTGCCGAGTCCGTTCTTCGTGCTGGCCACGCAGAATCCAATCGAACAGGAAGGGACCTATCCGCTCCCCGAGGCGCAGCTCGATCGTTTCATGCTCGAGTTGCGACTCGGCTATCCGTCGCGCAGCGAGGAAGAAGCGATCGTCACCCAGACGACCGGGACGCGTCTCGCCACGGTGAAGCCGGTACTCGATGCGACCTCACTGGCCGCGATGCAATCGCTGGTGCGCCGGATTCCAGTGTCGCCATCGTTGATCGCGGCCGCCGTGATGCTGGCGCGCATGACGCGGCCCGGCGAAGCCGAAGCGCCTGCACTGGTACGCGAGTTCGTGGAATGGGGCGCCGGTCCGCGTGCGTCGCAGTATCTGATTCTCGGCGCCAAGGCACGCGCCGCGATGGATGGTCGTCCGCAGGCCGATCTGGATGACATCCGCACGGTCGCGAGTGCCGTGTTGCGTCACCGGGTGATGACCAACTTCGCCGCCGAAGCCGCGGACCGCACCAGTGAAGATGTAGTTGATGAGCTGGTGGCGGGAAACAATTGGCTCGAGCCCGCGATCCACGGCCGTCACTGACGCGCGAACCACCGCCCAACTGCAGGCAATGTGTGTTCGCTGATCATCGTTTCCCGCGGTATCGGCTTCGCAGCGGCCGGCGCTGCGCCGATCCGAATACGGCGTTGCGCGCAGACTAGCCGGCTATGGCGTTGGGTCCGTAACGGTTCGCTCTGCATCGCAGAGTGTTGATGAGACGCGGCACGCAACATCATTCCGCGGCGCAAGGCGGCGG
This sequence comes from Gemmatimonadales bacterium, assembly GCA_050732955.1. Taxonomy (GTDB): domain Bacteria; phylum Gemmatimonadota; class Gemmatimonadetes; order Gemmatimonadales; family GWC2-71-9; genus Palsa-1233. Next base: position 1,124 of record JBOHRY010000072.1, read on the forward strand.
GCGAAGCGGTCGCTGCGGTCGATGTCTCGCTGACTTTCCACGCACATCGTGGCGAGTGGCAACGCGTGGCTAATTTCGGCGCGCTCATTCGTCATACGGTAATCCTCCGGCATGCGCGCGACCCTCTCGCGTGGCATGTGGTCGTCGTGACCGTCTAGGCGCGGAGGGCACACGCGGAGAAGAGCAATGCCCCTGACCACCCTTTTGCGCCGGACCGTTCCAGGTCCGCGCCACTTCCTGCCGGCGATGCTCGCGGCCAGTGCCGTGCTCGCGGCCTGTTCCAGTAACAATGACAACACCACGCTGACGGCTTCGGCCGTGGGCGTGATCAGCGGCAACGCCCAGACTGGCGTGGCGGGCGGAAACCTCGCGGTCCCCTTCGTGGTGAAGGTGACTGACCAGAACGGCGCCGCAATGAGCGGTGTCACGGTGAACTTCACCGCAACCGCCGGCGCAATGCTCAGGAGTGCCACCGCAACAACCGACGCGAACGGCCAGGCGACGGACAGTGTCACGATCATAGGCAATGTCGCCGGCGCTGACACGGTGACCGCCAGCGTGAGCGGCGTGGCGACGTCGGCGATCTTCAGCTATACCGCGACCGCCGGTGCCGCCGCAGCCATCACGGTCGTCAGCGGCAACAACCAGTCGGCGACGGCCGGAACCACCCTGACCGCCGGGCTGGTCGTGAAGGTGACCGATCAGTTCGGCAACGCCGTGTCCGGTGCAACCGTCGATTGGACCACCACGGCGGGCGTTCTGGCGGGACTGGCGCAAACCACCACCGACGCCAGCGGACAGACCACGGCGACGCTGCAACTGCCGGCACTACCCGGCGCAGCAACCGTCACCGCGACGCTGGATGGCACGGCCACGGCGACGACGTTTACCGAGACGGCAATGTAGGCATCAAGCACTAGGCGTTGGGCATCAGGCGTTGGGCATCAAGGACACGATCTCCCCAATGCTCAGCGCCTGATGCTTGGTGCCTGACCCCTTACGCCCTGACGCCCTATTGTCTACAAACCGCGTGCGGATCACCGCGGGGGTGGTCGAGTTTCGGGGCGTGATCGAGGTTGGCGATCCGGAGCACCGCGTCGTGGACCATGTTGATGACACGCAGCATGTCGGGATAGTCGACATACTGCGCCTCGTCGGTTACCTGGTGATAGTCGAGGTGCTCGCCGCGCGAGAAGGCGACGCTGGGAATGCCGTAGCGGGCATAGCTGTAGTGGTCGGCGCGACAGTAATACTGTAGTGGATGGCCGGGAACGTCGAACTCGTAGTTGAAGACGAAGGGCACCCGCTGCGTCGCGTTGGCCGCTTCGAGCAGATCGCCGAACTCGTTCGACAGACGGCGCGCCCCCACCACTTCGAGATATCCCGGACCGCCCTTCGGCAGGTCCCACGCCGTCCCGCGTCCGATCATGTCTTCGTCAATCTCGGCGACGATGGAATCGATCGGCACGGTCGCGTGATCGGTGTACCACGCCGAACCGACGAGCCCGCGCTCCTCGCCCACATGCGACACGAAAAGGATCGAGCGCCGAGGGCGCCGCGCCATCGGCATGCCGGCAAACGATTCGGCCAGCTCGAGGATCGCCACGGTGCCGGTGCCGTCGTCATCGGCGCCATTGCAGATCGAGTCGGCGCGCGCCGGCCGCAGCTTCCGCATCGAGTCGATCATCCGGTTGATCTCGCGATCGGCCTCGGGCGTCTCGTTCCAGGTACGAGTGTCGGCACCCATCGGCCGGAGCACGTGGAGAAAGGCGCGCATCGAGTCGTGATCCACCGCCGACATGCAGATGCCGACGTGATCGTTGTGCCCGGTGACCGAGACATATTCGCCGCGCAATGCGGGATCCCGTCCCGGAAGGATGCCGATCACGTTGCGCGCGGGATACTTGACCGGAGCGTACTTGAGCGTCATGTCGCCGCGCACGATCCTGCCCGGCGCACCTGCTTGCAGCGTAGAGACAGACGCGCCGAGAAGGAGGTCGGCGGTACGCGTGCTGATGGACAGCAGCGCCGGAGTTCCCGCAATCCGCGACGTATCCGGCCGCGGCGTGAAGCGCATCCCGTTGGCGACGGCGCCAGGCGTGAGACCATCAAGCCGCACCACGGCAAGTCCCACCGCGTGCGCGAACTGAGCGGCTCGAAGAATTGGCAGCAGCGGCGGAAGATTCCTGTTTCCGGCGGAGTCCGGACGCAGGTCGAGGACGACGAGCTTGCCGGCCGACTGCTGGACGGTGATCCAGCTGGCAGGATCGTTCTCGGTGCCACCGTAGATGACCGCGACCGGGCCGCTGGTGGGAACACCGGCAAATCCCGGCAAGGTGTAATCAATGCCCCAGTGAAGTGTTGGCCCGTTGTCGATGGTCAGCGTGGTGGCCACCGGTGACCCGATCCAGAACGGCACCGTCTGGAACCAGTCGCCATTCTCGCCTGCCGGCTTGAGCCCCAGCCGCTTGAACTCCGACGCGACATACTCGGCGGTCTGGAAATCCCCCTTCGAGCCGGTCTCGCGGCCCATCATCGAGTCGTCGGCGATGAGAAAAAGGCGGGTACGGAGGTCGGCCACGGTGATCGCGGTGGTGGTACGCGCCCGGCCGCCCTGGGCACCAAGCGGCGAAAGCGTTCCGGCCAGAGCGAGCAGGAGGCAGGTCAAGGTCGCCCGGATAGCGGAACAGGTCATCGCGACTCCTCGTTAGTGATAGGACGATCCGAGACTTGCGCCCTGTGCGCCGTCCCGTCAAGGTTCTCGTAACCCGGAGATTCCATGGCCAATCCGTTCCTTGCCAGCCGATCCTTCACCGAAGCCGCCGCCGTCCCTGCCGAGGGCCGGATGACGCTGGCTGGCGCCGCGACCAAGACCGGCGCCTTGATGGCGCTCTGCGCGATCTCGGCGGCCGGCGTCTGGGTCACGTCCGCCGGACTCGGTCCGTCGATCTCGACCGCGATCACCGTGGCGGCACTGGTCGGCTTCGCGCTCGCGATTGCGACGTCGTTCAAGCCGACCTGGGCGCCAGTCACCGCACCGCTCTACGCCATCGTCGAAGGTGTCCTGCTCGGCGGGATCACCCTGGTGATCAACGCCACGCCGCGTTATGCCGGTCTCCCGCTCACGGCGCTGGGTCTCACCATCGTGGCCGGCTTCACCATGCTGGCGCTCTACGTAACGCGGGTCGTCCGGGTGACACAGCGGTTCCGGGCGATCATCATGGGGTCGATCTTCGCCATCGTCATCTATTACGTACTGGCGTTCGTGCTGCAGCTCTTTGGGGTGCAGGCTCCGCTGATGCAGGGGAGCAGCGCCTTGAGCATCGGCTTCTCGCTGCTGGTGGTGGGGATCGCGTCGCTCTCGTTCCTGCTCGATTTCGACATGAT
>JBOHRY010000073.1:0-2564 GCA_050732955.1 Gemmatimonadales bacterium
TCTCGTGGCCGGCGTCTGGATGGGGTTCGACAATCCGGTGGCCGCGGGACCGATCACACGGAATGCGCAGGGCGGCCTGCTCGCCGCACCGGCATGGACCCAGATGATGCTCGACATCTACCAGCGTCGGAAGGCGCCCGGCGACTGGACGTCGGTGGCCGGCGATTCGATGGTCTCTGTCCTGATCGACAAGAGCAACGGACTCCGGGCCACTCCGTTCTGTCCGGCCAACCTTGTCGAGCGCCGCATGTACGCCAAGGGAACCGAACCCAAGGACTACTGTCCGGTGCACTCGCCGTTCCGGCCCGGGGGCGGCAACTGAGCCTGCGGCTCCGGGCGGCCTGGGTCCTGCCGATTGATGCCGAACCGATCGCCGATGGAGCCGTCCTGATCGACGATCACGGCCGGATCGCGGCGATCGGACCGGAGCAAGCGATACCCCAACCGCCTGATGCACAGTGTGCACGGCTCGACGACGCGGCGCTCCTCCCCGGGCTGATCAACACTCACACGCATCTCGAGCTCACCGGCTTCGCCGGGATGGCCGAGCAGACTGACTTCTGGGAGTGGATCCAGCAGATCATCGCACTCAAGGCCACTCGTTCGGACGAAGATTTTTTTCGGGCTGCCGAGCGAGGCGTTCGCGCATGCTGGGCCTCCGGCGTGACTACGGTTTGCGATCTGGGTAACACCGGCTCCGTGATCGCGGCACTCGACGCGCTCGGCGCATCCGGGATCGCGTGCCACGAAGCATTCGATCTCCATGTGGCCGAGACAGCTGTAGTGATGAAGCGATTCTCCGGAGAGCTCGACCGACTCGCTCGTCACGCAACCGGCCGCGTGGCGCTGGGCGTCTCGCCGCACGCTCCCTATACGGTGAGTGGGCCGCTCTATCGCGCTGTTGGCGAACTGGGTCGCGCGCACGGTGTGCCGATCGGCGTGCATGTCGCCGAGCCCGCGGATGAGTCCGCGCTGCTGCGCGACTTCACCGGGATCTTCGCCGACGCCCTGCGTGCGCGCGGCGTGGAGCGCGTTGCCGACGCACCGTTCTCACCGATCGCCTGGCTCGACCGGCACGGCATTCTCTCGGAACGCACCGTCTGCGCTCACGCCATCCATACCGACGACGCCGACACCCGCATCATGACGCAGCGCGGGGTCGCCGTGGCGCACTGCCCGCGCAGCAATCGCCGTCATCATCACACTGACGCGCCGGTGGCGCGCTATCTCGACGCGGGACTCCGCCTGGGGCTCGGCACCGATTCGGAAGTCAGCGTGGCACCACTCGACCTCATTGCTGAAGCGCGCGCGGCGCAAAGGTTGACAGGCTGGACGGCGGCTGAGGCGGTGCGCGCGCTCACGCTGGGCGGCGCGGAAGTGCTCGGGCTGACGGCGTCGTGCGGCAGCATCACCCCCGGCAGATGGGCCGATCTCGTCGCGATCCGGATCCCGGCAATGAGTTCGGTCGAGGCCGCGGTACTCAGCGCCAAGCCCGATCAGGTCATGAGGACTTGGCTCGGTGGGCGGCTGGTCGCCGCTCGGAAGATCTAAGTCGTTGAATGGAAATGGTTTGGCGCGTCTGACCGCAGGCTGTTGCGGGCACGACACACATATGTCACGTCAACGCAACACTGCAGCTACCCTTGGAAATGGCGCGCCCATTTCATGACGCGCCTGCTTCAGTGGATGGGCCAGCGATCCAGTTGTAGATGACGCCAACGAGCTTGCCGAACGCATAGCCGATCACGAAAGCATAAATGAAACCGACGAACGCGCCGGCCGTGGTCACCCGGTAGCCAGGGAAGTAGACGGCAAGCAAACCGAGGTGCTGGCCCACGTTCACGCCGCCCATGAGGACCAGCACCATCGTGGCGCCGAAGAGTCCGAGGCCAAACAGCGCACCGAATGACACCCCCCAGGCCTGCGCGTTGAGACGACGGACCGCGCGTCTCAGGTTGCGAGTTTCGTCCGGTGTCAGCTGGGACATGGATCGCTCCGTAATGGATGTCGCGGCGTCATATGTGGTCCAGGAAGTCGCGGGTCTCGGCGTACTCGGCACGTGCCCGCAGTGTGAGCAGCCGGAATGCGAGCACCACGTTGCTGCTGAACGCGAGGAACCAGCCAAACACAAACCCCACGAATCCGGCCCATGCCGCACCGATCACGGCGCCGAGCCAAGACTCGCTGTACCCGCGCAAATACGTTTGCAGGAGTCCGAGCGGGAGGTGTTCTCCGCCGCGAAGCAGGGGGATCGCCGTCGCGAGGAACACCGCGATGCCGGCGGCGATCCCCATTGCGGTCCCCATGGCGCGTTTGTGCAGCGGCGCGAACGCCAGCAGGATTGCGTCGGCGGGATCTGGGGGTGGTTTGTTCACCTTGGCCTCCCGTTCACGCCGACGCGCGGGCAGGTGATGAGGGTTCACGGAGCGACGCCTCGAAAGCTACATGGCTCGCCCTCGAATGGCCCGCACCGACCCGGGCTCCGGAAACCAACGCGACGTGCTCCGTCTCGATGACCGCGAGGCTTACGCATCGGCATGACCCTGGGGTGCCGCACCGGTACC
>JBOHRY010000074.1:0-3689 GCA_050732955.1 Gemmatimonadales bacterium
GACGTCCATTCAGTTCGCCGGGGGAACCTGCGGCGGATTCTTCGAGATCAACCAGAATGCAATACTCTCCTCGCTCACCGGGCCATTCTTGAGCGTTGGTGCTTCCCTGTTCGTGAACCAGAACCCCAATCTGTCTACCGCCGCGGCGACAGCGTGGGGCGCGCAGGTCAGTGTCGGTGGCGTGAAGGAGTTCAACCAGAACAAGAACCCGTAAGAACATCCCGGAAACGACCGCGACACTCGTCCCGTGGGAGCCCGCTCTGGCGCGATCCGACGCGCGGCGGTAGCGTGCAGGCTGGTCGACGCGCGTCACTCCGGAGAATCCATGCGTGCCATCGTTCCTGCCCTCGCGCTCGCGGCCCTCGCCGCCTCAACCGTCCATCAAGCCACCGCGACCATCGCCGGTGCTCCGACGCCGTCCCCCATCCTCGCCGCCACGCCCCCGATGGGGTGGAACAGCTGGAACAAGTTCGGATGCAACATCGATGAGCAGCTGATCGAGCAGACGGCCGATGCGATGGTGAGTTCCGGAATGCACGCCGCAGGCTATCAGTACGTGAACATCGACGACTGCTGGATGGCCAAGACGCGCGACGCGGCGGGCAACCTGCAGAGCGACCCGGTGCGCTTCCCGCACGGGATCAAGGCTGTCGCCGATTACGTGCATGCCAAGGGGCTCAAGCTCGGCATCTATTCGTCGGCCGGCACCGCCACCTGCCAGGGACTTCCCGCCTCACTCGATCACGAGGTTGCCGACGCGAAGAAGTTTGCCGAGTGGGGTGTCGATTATCTCAAGTACGACAACTGCAACAACCAGAAGCGTCCGGCCATCGAGCGCTACACCACGATGAGCAAGGCACTCAAGGCGACCGGCCGGCCGATCGTCTTCTCACTCTGTGAGTGGGGCGAGAACAAGCCGTGGGAATGGGGTCGTAAGGCAGGTGGCATGCTCTGGCGCACTACTGGCGACATCAGCGACCGCTGGAATTCGATGATTGGGATTCTCGACCGGCAGGTCGGCCTGGAGAAGTATTCCGGTCCGGGGGGCTGGAACGATCCCGACATGCTCGAGGTGGGCAACGGTCGCATGAGCTTCAGCGAGTATATCGCGCACTTTTCGCTCTGGTCACTGCTCAATGCACCGCTGATCGCCGGCAACGACCTGCGCAGCATGTCCGACACGACTCGCGCCATCCTGACCAATCGCGATGTCATCAAGGTCGACCAGGACTGGGGCGGCCAGCAGGGCTCGCTGCTGCACAGCGACAGCTTGAATCAAACCCAGGTCTGGGTCAAGCCGATGCACGACGGATCTCGCGCGGTCGTCCTGCTCAACCGCGGTACCACGCCGACGACGATCACCGTTGCCGCCGCCGACCTCGGCCTCCCGCCGTCGAACGACTACCAGGCCCTCGACGTCTGGGCGCACACCACGCAGACGATTCTGGGCGAGCTCCAGTCCGGGGTGCCCGGACACGGCGCTGCGATGTTCATCGTCAAGAAGAAGTGAACCTCGCCCGCCGTCCCTCCCCTTGTTGACATAGGTATAGCCGCGATAGCTTCCCTCGGCGAGAGAGCGAGGAGATCGCGCATGGCCGGATCCGATCTGTACACCGGTTCGCTCGAGTTGCTGGTGCTCAAGGCGTTGTCGTGGGGCCCGATGCACGGCTACGGCATCGTGCGGTGGCTGCGCGACAGCGCGGGCGACACCTTCCTGGTCCATGAAGGCGTGCTCTATCCCGCGCTGCACCGGATGGAACGCAAGGGACTCCTCGACGAGGAGTGGGCCACGACGGATTCCAACCGGCAGGCGAAGTACTACCACCTGACGCCGGCGGGGCGCGCTCAGCTTCGGACGGAGACCGCGCGTTGGCAGCGGTACGCGCGGGTGATGACCACCGCACTCGCGGCACGGCGAGCGCCGGCATGAAACGCCGGTTTGGCTGGCAACGCGGGCGGCACGATATCACCGAAGATGTTCGCCGCGAGATCGACTTCCACGTCGCGGAACACGTCCGCGAGTTGATGGCTCGGGGAATGTCCGAGCCGGCGGCACGGGCCCAGGCGCGAACGGCGTTTGGCGATCGCGGCACGATCGAATCGGAACTTCACACGCTTCGGGATGAGACTCTCCGCACGCGGCAACGGCGCGATCTCATCGGCAACGTGCTGCTGGATGCGCGGATCGCGCTGCGCGGCCTGCGCCGCAATTCCGGCTTCGCGGTGGCGGCGTGCCTCACCATCGCACTCGCCATCGGCGCCAACACGGCCGTGTTCTCGGTGGTCCGCTCGGTGCTGCTGCGCCCGTTGCCGTATCCCGCCGCCAATCAACTGGTGCAACTCTGGACCGACTACCGGGCGCGCGCCGGCCGCACCACGCCGGAGTGGCTGACACCGCCCGGCTTTGCGGACTGGCGCGACCAGAATCGCACCTTCACGGCGATGGCCGCCTATCAGGGCTGGGGACCGGTCCTCACCGGCGCCGGCGAACCGGCATCGCTCAACGGACTCGCCGTGAGCGGCGACTACTTCCGCGTGCTGGCGATTCCGCCATTGCGCGGGCGCGCGCTCACTCCCGCCGATGACGAACCGGGCGCCGCCCCCGTCGCGGTGCTGAGCTATTCACTCTGGTCGAGCCGTTTCGGCAGCGACCCCTCGGTAATCGACAGGAGCATCACGCTCGATGGCGTGAGCTGGCGCGTTGTCGGTGTCATGCCGGCCACGTTCCGGGCGCCGGTTGCGGCACAACCAGCGATCTATCGAACCATACGCCGTCCGGCCAACGGCGGGTGCGGTCGCGGCTGCATCGTGCTGCGGGCGGTGGGACGCCTCAAGCCGGGCATGACCTTCGCTCAGGCGCAGGCGGACATCAGCGGGATCGCGCGGCGCGAGGCAGAGCTCTACCCGGCATCGAACCGTGGCGTTGGCGCCTGGCTGATCCCGTTGCATGAACAGATCACCGGACCCACGCGCCAACCGCTGCTGGCGCTGAGTGCGGCGGTGGGGCTGGTGCTGCTGATCGCGTGCGTCAACGTGGCCAATCTGCTCCTCCTGCGTGGCGCCGCACGCGAACGGGAATTCGGTGTCCGCGCGGCGCTCGGCGCCGGTCGCGGCCGCCTGATTGGTCAGCTGATGACCGAGAACGGGATCCTCGCGATGACGGGCGGCGCGCTCGGCCTGGCACTCGGTGTTGCGGGCGCGCGTGCACTCGAAGCGGTCGTTCCGACGGGAATTCGTGGTATCCAGTCGGTCGGAATTGACGGCTACGCCGTGGCGTTCAGCATCGGCGCTACGGTTGTGTCGGCGATTCTCTTCGGGTTATTGCCATCGCTGCAGGCGGCGCGACGCGACCTGATGGAACTGCTTCGCACCAGTGTCGGCAACGTGGGACACCAGAGGAGTGGTGCACGGCAGCACCTGGTATCGGTGCAGCTCGTCCTGGCGATGGTGCTGGTCGTCGGCGCCGGACTCCTGCTGCGCAGCCTCGTCGCGATGGAGCAGGTCGACCTCGGGTATCGTCAGGGCGGAGTGCTGCTCGAAGGCGTGACGTTGCCGCCGACACGCTACGCGCCCGACCGCATCGGCCCCGCGATGACCGACCTCATCGCCCGGTTGCGTGGGCGTACCGGGATCCGCACCGTCGAGGTTACCGACCTTCCGCCGCTCAGCCCCGGCGACCAGGACATGAC
>JBOHRY010000075.1:0-3300 GCA_050732955.1 Gemmatimonadales bacterium
AGAGACGGGAGACGATTGAAGCGGGATCACTTCTCTCGTCTGGCTTCTCTCCCACTTCTCTCTTTTCCGTTCTCTCTTCTCTCTGGTTACTCTGGTTTTTTACCGGCAGGCGGAGCTGGCGGCGGCGTTGACGACGAGGCCGCCATCATGGCCTTCACGACGTCTTGCGACACCTTGTTTTGATTCAGGTTGATTATGCCGCTCGTGGTGAGGTCGTAGTCGGGCTTCGACATCTGGATCTTGGTGACGATGAGATCCTTGGAAAGCTGTCCATTCACCATCCGGATGATCGCATCGTTGGTCAGCGTTTCCTTGGCGTCTTTCCCGCCGGTTCCCGCCGCGGCGTTCATCATCATCTTGATGATGTCCCCCGGCACCTTGCTGGTGTTGAGACTGATCAGTCCGGAGGCCGAGACGTCGAAGTTGGACTTGGTGGTGCGGATCTTGGTGACGATGAGGTCCTTGGGGACCCGGCCAGTGATCATCTGGACGACAGATTCGTTGGTGAGGATCTCGGCCTGCGCCCGGGCCTGAGGCGCGAGTGCCGGCAGGACGGCCAACGACGTGGTGAGCAGGAGTGCCGCGAGCGGCGCGCGCACGGAGTTTCGCATGGATTCCCCTGACGATGATGGGCTGGTGTGGCGAAACTACGGCGCGGCGGCCGAACCGGCAAGCGCGAAGGACCTCCGGGGAAAGTCCCCGAAAGTCCCTCGTGTCCTGCCAGCAACTATGGCGGGAGTGCTCTACTTCAGGTGAATACCACCCTTGATCACGAACTCGCTGCCGCCGAAGTCGGCAACGCCGCCGCCCAGGCCCAGCTTGATCTCGACGAACGGCATCAGCTTCGAGTTGGCCATGAAATTCAAGCCACCCAGGATGTTGAGGCCGATTCCGCCGCTCGAGCCGGTGAAGGTGCCGCACAGGGGGCAGTTACTGAACGACTCCGAGAAATGCGCATACCCGAGCCCGGCGCCAACGTAGGGCTTGACGTTCCCATTCGACGCGATGTCATACAGGGCGTCAGCCGAAAGCTGCCAGTAGTGAACCGACACGCCGCAAGCATCGAAGCCGCATCCGAAATTACTGCTGCTCGGGAAGAAGTAGTCGAACGATGCCCGGCCAGTGATCGGGTGACCGCTCATATCGGCCAGGTGGAACTTGACGAAGGCGCCCGCGCCGATGTTGAAGTGATTGGCGTACGCCGCCTCCACGCCGAAACGCGTCCCGCTGGTCTGCGCCTGCGCATGGGCCGCAGCTGGTGCGATCAGCGCCAGTCCCAGCGCCGCGCTCGTTCCCAACGCCATTCCACGTAGCATTCTCACCGGCATGAAGCCTCCCTAAAGGGTAAAGTGACCTGGTCCCGGGGGTCGTGCACCAATTTCACCATGTTTTACGCCATCGCACAAGACCTAACCGCTTTGGGCGTCGCCGTCTAGGTGATGATGCATGGCTGTACCTTTCACCATGACGACGATCGTGTGGGCCAGCGATCTGCACCTCGATCACGCGTCGGATGCAGTACGAAACGAATTCGCCGTCGCCCTCCGGGATTCGCGAGGCGACGTCGTCGTCGCGTCGGGGGACACGTCCGTCTCTTCCCGACTGGTATCAGACCTCCAATTCGTCCAGACGGTTGCCGGCCGGCCGCTCCACTTCGTCCTCGGAAACCACGACCACTACGGTGCCACGGTTGGTAAGGTTCGGGACGCTGTGATCGAACTCGCCGCCCGGAATCCCGACGTGCACTGGCTTCCCCCGGAGGGTGTGGTCCAGCTCGACGAGACCGCCGCCCTCGTCGGAGTCGACGGATGGGCGGACGGACGACTGGGCAACGCGCTGACCACCCCTATCCGGCTCAACGACGACCGGCTGATCGGCGAACTCGCCGCCCAGCCCACCCGATCGGCGCGGCTCGCAGTGAAACGCGCCCTGGCCGATGCGGATGCGGCCCGTCTCGCGACCCTGCTCGACCTCGCTGTCCTGAGGGCGAGACGGGTGGTCGTCGTGACGCACGTACCACCGTTCATTGAAGCGCTGCCGCATTCCGGTCGCCTCGCCACCGCTGACTGGTTGCCGCTCCTGGTGTCGGATGCCATTGGCAACCTGCTGCGCCGCACGGCGGGAGAACACACCGCGCATCACTTCCTGGTGCTGGCCGGACACACCCACGCGGCTGCCGATGTCATGGTCCTTCCCAACCTCCGCTGTCGGATCGCTGGTGCGCGCTACGGCGAGCCCGCGGTAGAGAGCGTATCAGTGTCATGACCGGAGTCGATCGAAACACGATGCACTTGAGCTAGTTTGCATCGGTTCCCCTCCCAATACCGGACATCGCATGCGCCCCATTTTCCTTGCCACGTTGTTTGCCGTTCCGCTTGCCGCCCAGCAGCCGCACCGGCCCGCGATGCCCGCCACGCCGTTGCCGATCGACACGGCCACCCACGCCGGTCGCCTCGCCAACGGCCTGCGTTACTGGATCCGCCACAACAGCTATCCCGAACACCGGCTGGAATTGCGGCTGGTGGTGCGCGCCGGATCGATTCTCGAAGCCAACGACCAGCGTGGACTGGCGCACTTCATCGAACACATGGGTTTCAACGGCACCACGCACTTCGCCAAGAACGACATGGTCAAGTATCTGGAGTCGATCGGCGTGAAGTACGGCGCCGATCTCAATGCCAATACCTCGTTCGACGAGACCCAGTACATCCTGCCCGTGCCGAGCGACAAGCCCGAACTGGTCGACCGGGCCTTCGACATTCTCGAGGATTGGGCCGGTGGTGACCGATTCGATTCCGCGGAGGTCGCGAGCGAGCGCGGCGTGATACTCAACGAATGGCGCGAGGGGCTGGGCGTCGAATCGCGCGTCATCAACCAGGAAGTGCCGGTCCTCTTCAAGGGCTCACGCTACGCCGTCCGGTTGCCGATCGGCGACACGGGAATCGTCGAGCATGCGACGGCAGCGCCGATGCGCCGATTCTACCACGACTGGTATCGTCCCGACCTGATGTGAATCGTGGCTGTGGGCGACTATCCGGTCGATTCGATTGCCGCGCTGATCCGGAGTCACTTTGCCGGGATGAAGAATCCGGCGAAGGAGCGCCCACGCGTGGACGCACCGGTCCCCATTCTCGCCGGCACGCGGATGGCCACGGTGGCCGATCCGGAGCAGCCCACCGATGCGGTCGAACTGCTGGTGCGCCGGCCGACGACACATTACCGAACGGTGGCCGACGAACGCCGCAACCTGGTGACCGGCCTGTACGGGATCATCGCCTCGCAGCGGCTGCAGGAGCTACG
>JBOHRY010000076.1:0-9288 GCA_050732955.1 Gemmatimonadales bacterium
CATCCGGCACGATCGCAAGGTCGCCGTCAAGGTTCTCCGGCCCGAACTCGCCGCCGTGATTGGCGCCGAGCGCTTTTTGGCCGAGATCAAGACTACCGCCAACCTGCAGCACCCGCACATCCTGGCACTGTTCGATTCGGGCGAAGCCGATTCGTACCTCTTCTATGTCATGCCCTATATCGAGGGGATCTCCCTGCGCGACCGGATGAGGCGCGAGAAACAGCTACCCATCACCGAAGCCGTGCGGATCGGCACGGAAGTGGCCAGTGCCCTCGACTACGCCCACCGCCACGGCGTGATCCACCGCGACATCAAGCCCGAGAACATCCTGCTGCACGACGGTTCGGCCCTCGTCGCCGACTTCGGGATCGCCCTCGCCGCGAGCAAGGCCGGCACGCGCTTGACCGAGACCGGCATGTCGCTCGGCACGCCGCAGTACATGTCGCCCGAACAGGCGATGGGCGAGCGCGAACTCGACGCGCGGAGCGACGTGTACGCTCTCGGCTGCGTGACGTATGAGATGCTCACCGGCGAGCCGCCGTTCAGCGGCCCGACGGCACAGGCCATCGTGGCGAAAGTCATGACGGCTGAGCCGGTCGACATGACGTCGTTGCGTAAGACCATTCCCGCGGCTGTCGCTGATGCAGTGCATACCGCTCTGCAAAAGTTGCCGGCCGATCGATTCGCGAGCGCAGCCGAATTTGCCACGGCACTTCGCGATCCGCAGTTTGCCACGACGTCGAAGCATCGAACGGCCCGAACGGCTACCAACCTTCATGCAACGGGTTCGCGCCGCGAGGTCTACGCGCTCGCCGCGTTGAGCGTGGTGTTGCTCGCGGCGGCCGCGGCCGGGTGGCTCCGCCCGCACCTATCCGCTCCGACCTCCCGCGGTCGCGTCGTGCTTTGGCAGCATTCGCTGGGTGAGTTTTCGGACCCGGGTGGCTCGCAACTGGCGACCCAGGCTGCAATCGCGCCGGATGGCTCGAGCATCGTCTACACCGATTCGAGCGGTGGATCGTTTCACCTGATGCGCAAGCTGCGGAGCGCGAGCGTCGCGACACCGCTGAGCGGGACCGATGGAGCACTTTCGCCGTTCTTCTCGCCCGACGGTCGCTGGATCGGATACAGCACCGTCGATGGGAAGTTGCGGAAGATCCCGATTGACGGCGGCGGGTCGATCACGCTGGCCGCGCGACTCGACAATACCTACACGGCGGGTGCGTGGCTGGACGACGGCACGATCATCTACGCCGGCGACGGCGGGCTGAGCCGGGTCAACTCGGTTGGCGGGACGAGCAGCCTGGTGACCAACACCACGTCGCGTGAGCGCATCACGGTCCCTTCAATCTGGCCACTACCCGGCAGCCGCGGAGTGCTCTACACCCGGTGCCCTGACAATTGCGGTATCGGATCTGAAGTCCGGCTGTTCGACCTCAAGACCGGCAATGATCAAGTCCTGATTCCCAACGCGGCCGGCGCGTGGTATTCGCCCACCGGGCACTTGCTCTATACCGACCGGAGCGGTGGTCTGTACGCCGAGGGGTTCGATCTTGCTCGTCTCAAGGCAACGTCGGGTCCGGTGCCGATCATCGACGATGTGATACCAAACACGTTCACGCTCTCGGCATCGGGAACAGCCCTCTATTCAACGACGGCGGGCGGAAGCGTCCCGGCGGAATTGACGATGGTGGCGCGCGACGGCAGCGCCGTGCCGCTCGACTCGATGTGGCGCGGAGATTTCCAATATCCCGCACTTTCACCGGATGGCAGGTCGATCGCGGTCAGCGCGCGTGACAAGACGACGCAGATCTGGATCCGGCGGGCGGATGGCACCCGGCAGCAGCTCACCCGGGACGGAACGGTCAACTGGCGGCCGTCGTGGAGCGCTGATGGTCAGTCGGTGATCTTCGCGTCCAATCAGCGCGGCGGATCGCCGGATGACTTCGATGTCTATCAGATGAGCGTTGACGGGGGCACATCCGCCCGGCAGCTGCTTCACTACCGTTTTCCGGTCTGGGAGGCGGAACTCTCGCCCGACGGGCGCTGGCTGGTGGCTCGATTCGACGAGGAGCTCAACGTCGGCCGCATCCGTGCCCGCAGACTCGATGGTGACACCGCGTTGATTCCGCTCGTGGTCGAGAAGGTGGGAGCCAGGCAGATTGCCCTCTCCCCCGACGGTCACTGGATCGCCTACAGCGAGAACTCGAGCGGGCGATGGGAGATCTATGTTGCCCCATTCCCGGCCGCGACATCACCGCGACTGGTGTCCCGCGACGGCGGCACCGAACCGCGCTGGGCGCACACCGGCCGTGAGCTGTTCTTCAAGAGCGCCGGTCAGTTGATGTCGGTCGCCGTCGACCCCGGTGCGACGCTGACAATCGGCTCGCCCCACGCACTCTTTTCCGTCGCCGGATATCGGTCCGCGCGCAACCGGCCGGAGTACGCGGTGGCGCCCGATGACCAGCACTTCCTCATGATCCGGGACCTGAGCGGGCGATCAGTGGATCTGGTGTACGTGGAGAACTGGTTTCCCGAACTGCTGGCGCGAGTGAAGCGATGACTCGGGAGCGCCTCGCCGCCGCCCTCGCCGACCGCTACACGGTCGAGGGCGAGCTCGGCCAGGGTGGCATGGCGACGGTCTATCTCGCGCAGGATATCAAGCACGATCGCAAGGTGGCCATCAAGGTTCTGCGCGAGGATCTCGCCGCATCGCTCGGCGCCGAGCGATTCCTTCGCGAGATCCGGGTGTCGGCCCAGCTCCAGCATCCGCACATCCTGCCGCTGCTCGATTCCGGCGAGGCCGCGGGCTTCCTCTACTATGTCATGCCGTTCGTCGACGGCGAATCGCTGCGGCAGAAGCTGACCCGCGAAGGTGCGCTGTCGATCGCCGAGACGACGCGCCTGCTCCGCGAGACAGCCGACGCGCTGTCCAAGGCGCACAAGGCCGGCATCGTGCATCGGGACATCAAGCCCGAGAACATCATGTTCAGCGACGGGCATGCCCTCGTGATGGATTTCGGAATCGCCCGCGCCGTCACGGACGCCGCCCGTAGCACCACGCTGACGCAATCCGGCATGGCGGTGGGAACTCCGGCGTACATGGCTCCGGAGCAGGCTGCAGCCGACCCGAACGTGGACGCGCGTGCCGACCTCTACGCCCTCGGTGTCGTGGGCTACGAGATGCTGGCGGGTCGGCCTCCGTTCACGGCGGCCACTCCCCAACAAGTGCTCGCGGCCCAGATCACCGCAACGCCCGACCCGGTCACGGCACATCGAGGTTCGATCCCGGCGCCGCTCGCGACGCTGGTGATGCGGTGCCTCGCCAAGCACCCGGCGGACCGGCCGCAGACCGCTGCTGATGTGATCCAGGCGCTTGACGGTGTGGGTGCGGCGACCATTACACCTGTCCCACGCACCCGCTCCGCCATCTATCCCCCGGCAGTGCGCAATGCGGTCGCTGCGATCTGCGTCGCCGCTGCACTCGGATTCATCGCCTGGTGGTTGATCCATCGCGGCGCCGCGAGCACTGCGCATTCCGGCGTACAGACCATTGCGGTGCTTCCCATCGATGTGCACGGCGACACGCTCAACGAGCCGTTCGCCGACGGGATCAGCGATGGCGTTCGCAACGAGCTCAATCAGCTACCGGGAGTCAAGGTCGTCGGCCGGGCCTCATCGCTCCTGTTCGCGAAAGCCGTGGACGCCCGCGCGGTACGCCAGCGGATCTCCGACGTGGACGCCGTGCTGGAGGGAGCACTCAGTCGCGCAGGCTCCCGGCTGCACCTCGTCGCCGAGCTCGACGACGCGAACGACAATCATCAACTCTGGGGGACGGCGATCGATCTCGACGTCAAGGATCTCTACGCGGTCCAGGACTCGATCAAGCGGGCGATCGTCGCCTCCCTGAAGCTCAAGCTCGGCAGCAGCGCCGTCGCGGCAAACGAGGGGAGCCGCACCAGGAATCCGGAAGCATACCGCCAGTATCTCGTTGGAGTTCACGACGCCAATCAGCTCGGCGAAGCAGACCTGCACCGCGCGGTGGCGCATTTCGATTCGGCCATTGCCATCGATCCCGGCTACGCGCAGGCGTACGCCGGTATCGCCGAGGCTTGGGGCTATCTCGCCGACGAATACTACGCCCCGGACAGTTCCTATCCGCAGATGTCGGCCGCCGCGAAGCGTGCCGTCGATCTCGACAGCACGAACGCCGAAGCCCACGCGACGCTGGCCAACGCCTTGATCTGGGCACAGCGCGACACCACGCACGGCTTTCCGGAATTCAACCGCGGGATTGCGCTCGACTCAAACTCGGTGACCGTCCGCGAGATGTATGCCAACGTCCTCTTCGGAGTGCAACCGGACCGATGCATTGCGCAGAGCGGTCGCGCCGTGGCACTCGATCCGCTGTCGGGATTCGCATCGTTCATCCAGGCGAGCTGCTGGTATATGGCCCACCGATACGATCAGGCGATCAACGAATACCAGCGCACCAGGGAACTCACGCCGGGCCTGGTGTACTATGACGTCGTCGATGCTGCGAGCCAGCGGCAGCTGGGGAATTTCGCAGCCTCTGTGGACATCTATCGAAAGGACCAGCCGTCCAGCAACAAGCCGCTCTTCGGGCTCGGCGTGACATATGCCCGGATGGGACTGCGGGACAGCGCACAGCGCGTCGCCCATGAGCTGGAAGCGCTGTCAAAGACCCGATACGTGACGCCGCTCCTGATCGCGATGATCTATGCGAACCTGCCGACCGCGTCAGATCGTGACACGGCCTTTGCGTGGATCGCGAGGAGTGAGGCTGCGCATAGCGGTGTGGATCTGGTGCTCGCGCACGCTCCGGAGTTCGATCCGCTCCGCTCCGATCCGCGATTCGCCCCACTTCTTCGGCACCTGATGCACTGAGAAAGGTTGCTCCATGCCGGATGACCTGCAGTGGGTGCGGCCCCATGACGACGAGCTCGATCTCTTCGGCCTGACGCATGTGGGACTGGTCCGGAAGGAAAACCAGGACCATTACATGCTCTGTACCGTGCACCCGCAGGTCGTGGTGCACGGGACCAGCCTTCCCGATGCCGACAAGTTGCCGCTCCGCGGTGAACGGATCGCCACCTACATGCTCGTAGCCGACGGGGTTGGCGGCGGCACCGGTGGCGGCGAGGCGAGCCGGGTCGCCCTTACGACCGTCACGCAGTATGTCGCCTCGTCGCTCCGATCCTATCACGCCGCCGGAGCCGCATCCGACCAGGAATTCTATCAGGCGCTCACCAACGCGGCGCTCGAGGCACACGCCGCCGTACGGGAGAAGCGGCTGGAGGATCCCAAGGGAAGCATGGCCACCACGCTGACGCTCGCCGTCGCGGTCTTCCCGTGGATGTACGTGACCCAGGTCGGCGATAGCCGGTGCTATCGCTATTGGGACGGCAAGCTGACCCAACTCACGCGAGACCAGACCATCGCGCAGGGGCTGGTCGATCAGGGGATTCTTCCCGCCGAGCGCCTTGCCAAGTCGCCGTTGAGTCACGTGCTCGCGAGCGCGATCGGTGGCGACGAAGCGATGCCGGTCGTGACGCGAGTCGAGATTCCCCGCGGTTGCGTACTGCTGCTGGCGACGGACGGGCTCACCAAGCACGTGACCGATCGGGAGATCCAGCAACGGGTCGAGACGATGAAGTCGTCCGAGCAGCTGTGCCGGTCACTCCTTGACTTGGCGCTCGCGCGTGGCGGCAGCGACAACATCACCCTGATCGCCGCCCGGGCGCCGCTGCCGCGCCCGGGCGCTGCCCCGCCCTGACCGCCCGGGCGGCTATATTCAGCGCGGATTGGATCCCAGCACATTGCATTCCCCGACCCGAGGCCTTTGGCCGCTCAGTTTGGCGGAGTCCTCCCGATGAAGCTGTCAGATACCGAACTCTGGGAAAACATCCTCCTCGCCATCGAGGACGGTCGCGTCGTGCCGATCGTGGGACGCGACATTCTCATCGTCGAGACCGACGTGGGGCCACGCCCGTTCCACCAGATTGTCGCGGCGCGCCTGGCCGCTGAGCTCAAGATTCCCGCCGAAGCGCTGCCACCGGTCTTCGAGACCAACGACGTCGCCTGCGCCTACAAGGATTTTCACGGCGATCCCTCGAACATCAACTCGTCCGTGGTGCGCATCATCAAGAATCTCAAAGTGCCCGTGCCGGAACCACTCCGGCTCCTGGCGGAGATTCCGCGGTTCCGCGTGTTCGTGAGTACCACGATCGACTCGCTACTCGAGGCAGCGATTGCCGCGGTACGCGGCCCCAAA
The DNA here is from genome assembly GCA_050732955.1 of Gemmatimonadales bacterium. Taxonomy (GTDB): domain Bacteria; phylum Gemmatimonadota; class Gemmatimonadetes; order Gemmatimonadales; family GWC2-71-9; genus Palsa-1233. Next base: position 6,293 of record JBOHRY010000076.1, read on the forward strand.
CCCGCCGTGCTGACCTTTCCGCCGGCGGCGAATCTGCTCGACTTCGATGAACGGCTGCTCGACAACAACGGCTCCTTCGTCTTCCAGATCCTCGGCCGCGTGTCCACGACATCGCCATTTGCGGTGACCGAGGGGCAGATGCTGGAGCAGATGCACGATTTCATGTCGGGCAACCGGCGGCCTGACAAGCTGATCTACGAGCTGCAGCAGAGCCACCTGCTGTTTGTCGGTATCAACTTTCCCGACTGGCTGACGCGCTTCCTGATGCGCATTTCGCGAGCCAAGCCGCTCTGGGATTCGCGGCAAATGACGGAGGTGTTCGCCGACGCGCGCGCGACCCAGCCCGACTTCTCGCAGTTCCTGCATCACTTCAGTCCGCAGCAGTCGCAGATCTTTGAGGACGGTACCGCGGTCGATTTCGTGCGCGAACTGCATCGCCGCTGGTTCGAGCGCCATCCCGCCACCGAACGCGCCCTTGACCCGTCGGATCAGGGGAGCATGCAGCCGGCGCCGATGACATCGGGCTCGGTGTTCATCAGCTACGCCAACGAGGACCGCGCCGCGGCGTTCCGCCTCGCCGACCAGCTGCAGGCCGATGGCCTCGAGGTCTGGGTCGATCGCCGCCTCAATCCGGGCGACGAGTTCCGCACGATCATCGAGCGCCACATCCGCGAATGCAGCGCCTTTGTTCCGGTGCTCTCCCGCAACACCCAGACCGAGCACGGCCGCTGGTTCCGTCGCGAGTGGATGCAGGCCTGCGACCTCAATCGCGACTTCTTCGGCACCGACCGGAAGTTCCTCTTTCCCGTCGTGGTGGACGATACGCCGAACAACGAGCTGATCGAGTTCCGGAGCAATCTCTTCGGCACCAGCGCCGTCCGGACTCCGGGCGGAACGCCGACACCGGCGCTGGTGCAGCAGCTCGACCTGGCCCAGAAGGCCCACCGCAAGCAATTCGCCCGCGTATGATCGAGCCCGAACCCCGCGCCAGCCGACTTTCGACCCAGAATCCGTGGCCGGGACTCCGCGCGTTCACCGAGAACGACCGCGAATTCTTTCTCGGCCGCGAGGCGGAGACCGCCGAACTGCTGAGCCTGGTGCAACGCAAACCGGTCGTGGTGCTGTACGGACAGTCGGGGCTGGGAAAGACTTCGCTCCTGCAGGCCGGCCTCCTGCCGGAACTCGCCGCACTCGACTTCCTGCCGATCCGGTTGCGTCTCGATCATGACGACGGCGAGCCGCCTCTCGCCGACCAGGTCAAGGCCGCGCTGGCTCAGGGCTTCACGCGCGCGAGAGTGAGCGCGCCGGTGCCGGAGCCCGGGGAAACGCTCTGGGAATATTTCCATCGCAAGGACATCGACGTCTGGGGACCAGGGAACCGGCTCCTGACGCCGGTCATCGTACTCGACCAGTTTGAGGAGATCTTCACGCTGGGCCGGCGAAGCGCCGAAGCCACCGCGCGCGGCGTGCAGTTCGCCGACGAGATGGAAGCCCTGCTGGAGCACCGGCCGCCGGACGCAGTGCGCGAGCGGCTGGAAGCGCACCCGGACGAGGCGTCGCGATTCGATCTTCAGCGTCAGGCGATCAAGTTCGTCATCTCCTTGCGCGAGGACTTCCTGCCGGAGCTCGATCCGTGGCGTGCACGGATGCCGTCGCTGATGCAGACCCGCTTCCGTCTCGAGCGGATGACCGGCGCGCAGGCGCTGGAAGTGGTCGGTCGCGCCGGGCGTGACCTCGTCGATCCGCCGGTCGCGCACGACATCGTGGACTTCGTGTCGATGTCGCAGCGCAAGACCGCCGCGCGTGCGGTGGAACAACGCGACGTCGAGCCGGCGTTGCTGAGTGTCGTCTGCGACGAACTGAATCGCCGCCGGATCGCCCGCGACCAGGCGAAGATCACCGCGAGCCTGCTCACCGACGAACGCCAGGAGATCATCCAGAGCTTCTACGAACGATCGTTCGACGGCATCGATCCGCGGGTCCGCAACTGGGTCGAGGACGAACTGCTGACGGCATCCGGCTATCGCGATCGCGCGGCGCTGGAGGACGCCATTCGTCAGGGACTCGACCCGCACGATTTCGACATCCTCGTCGACCGGCGCATGCTGCATCGGGAGGAGCGATCGGGTGTGGTCTGGCTCGAGCTGACCCACGATCTCCTGAGCGATCCGGCGTCGCAGAGCCGGGCGGCCCGCGAACAGCGTCGCGAGGCCGAGGCTGCCGCCGAGCGCGAGGCCGACCTTCGCCAGAAGGCGGCACGGGCTCGTGCCCGCAACCGCACGGTGCTGGCAGTGGCGCTTGTCTTTCTCGTTGTCGGCATTCTGGGTTGGCACGAAGCAGGCGTCGCGGGGAAGGCGCAGCACAAGGCGGACAGCCTCGCCACCCAGTACCGCCGGGCGGCACAACAGGCCACGGCGATGGCGGCCGTGGCGGATCGCCGGCTGGCGCAACATGTCATCGACGACTCGGCCAACAAGGCGCTCGAGGCCACCAATTCGGAAAGACAGCGCGAGGTCCTGCTGGCCGAAGAGTTCTCGGACGAGTTCAAGCGACTGGTGCCGCAAATTCGCGACCAGGAACGGCAGCAGGATTCCGCGCGCATGGAGGTCGAGCGCACGTTCCAGCGGGACCGCCTCCAGGAGCAGCAGGCCGCCGATGCCGCGCTCAGCCGAATCGCGGTGGTCGACAGCATCCTGTGCACGCCGACTCCCGCCGACTCGGCGGCGGCGCGGCTGATCGTGGATTCGATCAACAAACGGGCGCCTGCGCGCTGGATGTGTCTCACGCGTACCGGACATTGACCGCAATGCGCCCGATGTCGCCGTCCGGTCTCGCTGGAATACTGACGCGGGTGGTCGTTGCAGCGCTCCTCGGCACGCCGGTGCAACACGTCAGCGGCCAGGCGCCCGGTCGCGCGGATCGTTGCCAGGCCAACGAATCGTGGCAAGCCTGTTACGATCGCGCCACGCAGGTTGTCCTCGGTGAAATCAAGGCGT
>JBOHRY010000077.1:0-3409 GCA_050732955.1 Gemmatimonadales bacterium
CCTTCAACGTCCTCGGCGATGATCAGCAGCGGCTTGCCCTGCTTGGCCACCTGCTCGAGCACGGGGAGCAGCTCCTTCATGCTCGAGATCTTCTTCTCGTGCGTGAGGATGTACGGGTCGTTGAGGACGACCTCCATCCGCTCGGTGTCGGTGACGAAGTACGGCGAGAGGTAGCCGCGGTCGAACTGCATGCCCTCGACCGTGTCGAGCTCGGTGGCGAGACCCTTCGCCTCTTCCACAGTGATGACGCCTTCCTTGCCGACCTTCTCCATCGCCTCGGCGATAAGCTTGCCGATTTCGGCGTCATTGTTCGCCGAAATGGTGCCGACCTGCGCGATGTCCTTCTTGCCGCTGGTGGGTACCGACAGCGACTTGAGCTCGGCGACCAGAGCTTCCACCGCCTTGTCGATGCCGCGCTTGAGTTCCATCGGGTTGGCACCGGCGGTGACGTTCTTGAGCCCTTCGCGGAAGATCGCCTGCGCCAGCACGGTCGCCGTGGTGGTGCCGTCTCCGGCTAGATCCGACGTCTTGGTCGCGACTTCCTTGACCATCTGCGCGCCCATGTTCTCGATCGCATCCGGCAGCTCGACTTCCTTCGCGACCGTGACACCGTCCTTGGTCACCGTCGGCGCGCCAAACTTCTTGTCGATGACCACGTTGCGACCCTTCGGGCCAAGGGTCACCTTGACCGCCTCGGCCAGCGCGTCGACGCCCTTCTTGAGCTTCGCCCGCGCATCCACGTTGAACACCAGTTCCTTTGCAGCCATTGCCTCAATCTCCGAATCTGTGGGTGTGGATCAACCGAGCTTGGCGAGGACGTCGGAGGCCTTGATGATCATGACCTCGTCGCCGTCAATCGTGTACGGAGTGCCGCTGTACTTCCCGTAAATCACCTTGTCGCCGACCTTGAGGTCGACCGGAACCCGGGCGCCCTTCTCGAAGCGGCCGGGCCCCACGGCGATGACTTCACCCTGAGTCGGCTTCTCCTTGGCGGTGTCGGGGATGTACAGCCCCCCGCGCATCGATTCAGCCTCGTCCGTCGGCAGAATCACGACGCGGTCCTCAAGCGGGGTAATCTTGAACTTGCTCTTGCTGGCGCCAGCCATGTCCCAACCTCCAACTTGAACGGTGTGCGGTAAGTTACCATTTTACAATAAGTTGGCAGTCTGCTCGAATGACTGCCAGCCGCGAATAAGGTAGTGAACTGGCGGATGTTGTCAAGCCGGGAAATGGGGCTGCCGCCTGGCCGTCTATATTGCCCGCCGGCAACTTTCACGAGGAGTCGATGGTGGTGCTTCCGCTGCTGCTGGCGCTTTCGGCGCCCCTTCCCCGCCCAGCCGCCCACGAGCATGGATTACGGGTGCGGGTCGACTCCGCGCATCACGCCGTAGTTCTGGTGGGTGGGCAGTACGATATCCAGCCGGTCATGGACGAGATGCCCGGCATGCCGATGGGCATGATGCAGATGCAGTCGTCGTCGCTGCTCCGTTTCACCTGGCCGGTCACCGGGTGGATTCGCGGCGTGCGGCTCCGGATCTACGACGAGGCCGGGAAGCCGCTTTCACGCCGGCTGGTGCACCACATCAACGTGGTGAACTTCGGCAGGCGGCAGCTCTTCTACGCCATTCCTGAACGCATCATCGCCATGGGTGAGGAGACCGAGGATATCCGGGTTCCGGCGACCGTCGGCATTCCGGTCTCGGCTGGCATGCCGATGGCGGCGCTGGTGATGTGGCACAACCATACGGCAAACCTGATCAAGGGCGCGTCGTTTGAAATGACGGTAGAGTATTCTCCGACCAACCTGGTGCCACGGCCGATCAGCGTGCTTCCGGTCTATCTCGACGTGATGAATCCCGTCGGTCGCGACGTGGATTTCGATCTGCCCGCAGGTCCGTCAACCTGGACCAGAGATTTCCGGCTTCCCCTCGCCGGCCGGATCATCGGCGTCGGTGGTCACGCGCACGATTACGCGACGCGGCTCGCGTTACTGGACGTCACCGACTCCACGCGGCCGCGTCGCGTGGTGAATCTCGGCATCAAGCTCAGCCCCAAAGGGACCATCCTGGCGATCGACCGACAACTCCCCGGGATCACGGGCGACGGCATCCGGCTGCAGGACGGGCACCTGTACCGCCTGGTTGGCGGATACGACAATCCCACCGGCAAGGTTCTCGAGAAGGGCGCCATGTTGCACATGGCCCTGCTCTACGTACCGGATCACCCCGATCGATGGCCCGCATTGAACACCGCGGATCCCGACTGGATCAAGGACGTCGCGCGACTCGACGGTATGGGTGTGGTGCCGCAGGACACGGGCGACCACTAACGAGTTCGCCAGCGGGGTTTGCGCGCCGGTTCGTTCGAGCGCCGCTTATTCGACGATGCGCCTGACGCCGATCCAGCGGCGCAACCAGCCGCGGCCTTCGACGTCGTCGTCGGAGAGGCGGCTCAGCCGGACGCCACGCGACGCGCTGTGGATGAACTTGCCGTCACCGACATAAAGACCCACGTGCGTCGGCTGGTCGCCGTGGTCGGAAAAGACCAGGATATCGCCGGGAAGGAGCGTCTCCACGTCGCTGCGGATCGCAATCCCGGCACTCGACTGGCCGAGGGATGTGCGGGGGATCGAGATTCCGTACCGCGAGTAGGCGTACTGGATCAGGCCTGAGCAGTCGAAACCCCCGCTGCCGTTGCCGGTCCCACCCCAGAGGTACGGCTGCCCCATTTCTTCCAACGCCGTATTGACGACGTTGCCGAGGAGTCGGGCCTTCGCTTCGGGAATGCCGCGCGCGCGGAGAATATCCGCCGTCGGTGGTGGCACCCAGAGTCCCGCACTCTCCGGCCGGGCCGCGGCAGCGCCATGATGCCGGGAATGAAAACCGGCAGCGATGCCGAGCTCGATGCCATTCCGCCCGGAGATCGTCAAGCTGCGCCAGCGTCCTTCGGCCATGATCCGGACGGGACCGAGGACGATGAACGGCATCCGCAACCCGAAAGCGCCTGAGGCCCAGAGCTTGGATTGTCCGCCGGTACCGATGCCGCCGGCGACGCCGACGAAGACCGTGGGTACCCCGGACGACGCGGCGAAGAGCGTCAGGTCGGCACCCGCTCCGTAGAGATCGCCGCTTGCAGACGCCGAACCCGGGAGCTTGAGCACCGACGCGTCAGCGCCGATCGGGCCGGTGAGGTCCTTTTCGAGCGTGACATACCAACTCGCCGCCGTGGACTCGCCGGCCAGGACGCGAGCACCAGTGACGAAAAAACCGTCCTGCGCGGCAAGAGGGATCGCGATGCAGGCCGACGCGCAAGCCGCGGCGAGCGCACTCTTCACGAGCCATCCGCCTTGGGCGCATCGGGATGGACCAGGTGCTCCACCAATTCGGATTGCGGCAGCCCTTCCTCGGTC
>JBOHRY010000078.1:0-3727 GCA_050732955.1 Gemmatimonadales bacterium
TGGGCCCGGAGCAAGCCCAGAGCCCGGAGCCCAGAGGTGGGCCCAGAGCCCGGAGCCCGGAGGTGAAACGGACGGTAAGATTGCATTTCTCGTCACCGACTCGCGGTAATGCGAGCATCGTGTCGGCGACTATTCCCTCTGTATTCCTTGCATGAAACAATTCTTCGCAGGAATATCCCGCCGCGAGCGGCGGGCGATGGGAGTCTTGCTGGCGCTCGGCGTTGCCGGGCATCTGCTCCGCGCGGTGGCTTCGGTGCCGGGGACGCCGGCGCCAGTTGGCGAGCTGTTCGATCCTGCGGGTGATGGGGATCCGATAGCGCATCGCGATTCGATCCATCAACAGCAGCGACCGCTGGGGGCGACCGAACGCGTCGATGTCGATCACGCCAGCGTAGAGGAACTGGAGCGCCTGCCCGGGGTCGGGCCGGCCACCGCCAAGCGGATCGTGGCGGATCGCGAGAGCCATGGGGTGTTCAGCAGCATCGGCGGGCTCGCCCGGGTCCGCGGGATGGGGCGGGCGACGCTGGAGCGGCTGGCGCCCCACCTCAGTTTCGGCGGGGTTCCGGCCGAAGCTGTGGGAACGGCCCAGACTGAGCCGATAGATCTCAACCGAGCCAGTGTGGCGGATCTGGTCACCCTGCCGGGGATCGGACCGGGCAAGGCCGGTGCGATCGTGGCATTTCGCGACAGCGCCGGCCCATTTCGCCAAATTGAGGACCTCCGGCGCGTGCCCGGGATTTCGGCCGCCTTGCTCAAGCGGCTGACCGGCCATGTCGTGGTTCCATGACCTTCAACTGGCTGGCCCTGGGCCGCCTTCAAGGCATCCCCCTTGCACCCACGGACCGGGATGACCACGCCGCACGCCACCACTGCCGGACCTCCCGCCGACGCGGCGCATGCCGCCGATCGGCTGGGCGAGGTGCTGCTGGCCCAGGGGCTGGTGACCCGGGAGCAGCTTGCCGCGGCGATTCGCGAGCACCGCTCGACGCGTCAGCGTCTGGGACTGGTGCTGGTGCGTCAGGGCGTGGTCGACGAGCTCGAGCTCACCAAGGTGCTGGCCCGCCAGTTCCGCATGCCGGCGGTGGACCTGTCGCGCTTCGAAGTCGACGCCCGCATGCTCAAGCTGATCCCCGCCGATCTGGCCCTGAAACGGATGGTACTCCCGCTCAAGCGTGAGGGCCGGACGCTGACGGTAGCGGTCGCCGACCCGGCCGACCAGGGCCTGCTCGAGGATCTCAAGTTCATCACCCGCTACGATCTCTTCGCGGTGCTCGCCGGCGAACAGACGCTCCGGTCGCTGATCGAACGGCACTACGAGAGCAGCGACGAACAGCTGCAATCGATCCTCAAGGAGATGGAGGGGATCGGCGACGACGTGGAGGTGATCGCCGACGACGAAGACGATGCGGCGGCAATGCAGCAGGCGCAGGTGGACGATGCCCCGGTCGTGAAGCTGATCAACGGGCTGCTCACCGACGCCGTCAAGCGCGGCGCCTCCGATATCCATGTCGAGCCGTTCGAGCACGAGATCCGGATCCGCTACCGGATCGACGGCGTGCTGCAGGAAGTGATGAAGCCGCCGCTCAAGATGAAGGCGGCGCTCAGCTCACGCATCAAGATCCTGTCGCAGCTCAACATCGCGGAGCGGCGGGTGCCGCAGGACGGCCGGCTCAAGCTCAAGATGGGTACCCGCGTCATCGATTTCCGTGTGTCCACCCTGCCGGTGCTCTTCGGCGAGAAAATCGTGCTGCGGATTCTCGACAAGGGCAACCTGACGCTCGACCTGACCAAGTTCGGCTTCGAACCGAAGGCCGAGACCGACTTGCTGCGCGCCATCCTGAATCCGTACGGCATGGTGCTGGTCACCGGTCCGACCGGATCGGGCAAGACGACGACGCTGTATTCCGCGCTGCAGCGGATCAACACGGTCGAGACCAACATCATGACCGCGGAAGATCCGGTGGAGTACAACCTGCCGGGGATCAACCAGGCGCCGATGCGCGCCGAGATCGGGCTGACCTTCGCGGCGGCGCTCCGGGCCTTCCTGCGTCAGGATCCCAACATCATCATGATCGGCGAGATCCGCGACCTGGAAACCGGCGGCATCGCCATCAAGGCGGCATTGACGGGCCACCTCGTGCTCTCCACGTTGCATACCAACGATGCGCCCAGCACCGTCATCCGCATGATCGACATGGGCATCGAAGCGTTCAACGTGGCGAGCGCGGTCAACCTGGTCGTCGCGCAGCGGCTGGTCCGCCGCATCTGCTCGTCGTGCAAGGCGCCGACGACCTACAACGACGCCGAACTCAAGTCGCTGACGGCCGATATCGAGCCGCTGCGGCGCGTGCCCTTCTTCAAGGGGACCGGCTGCGACCAGTGCGGCGGCACGGGATACCGTGGCCGGGCCGGTCTCTACGAGGTGATGGCGATGTCACCGGCGCTCCGCCGGATGGTACTCACCGGCGCCTCGACGGTCGAGCTGCGCGATCAGGCGGTGAGCGAGGGCATGCTGACCCTGCGCATGGATGGCATGAAGAAACTCGAGCGGGGCATCACCACGCTGGAAGAAGTCGTCAAGGAGACGAGCGAATGACGCTGAACCTGCGCAGCCTGCTCGAGGAAATGATCTCGCGCGAGGCCTCCGACCTGCACCTGACCACCGGGGTGCGACCCAAGCTTCGCGTGGACGGCGAGCTGGTCGACGCCGAAGTGGACGAGGTGCTGCAACCGAAGGACACGCTCTCGCTCGCCTACTCGGTGCTGACCGAAGCGCAGAAGAAGCGCTTCGAGCAGGAGGACGAGCTCGACTTCTCCTTCGGCATCCAGAGCCTGGCGCGGTTCCGCGGCAACGTGTTCAAGCAGCGCGGCTGCATCGCCATGGCGATCCGGATGATCCCGTTCGCGGTAAAGTCGTTCGAGGAGTTGCGCCTGCCGCCGATCACGGCGAAGCTGGCGGAACGCCCGCGCGGCCTGGTCCTCGTCACCGGTCCGACCGGCTCGGGAAAGTCCACCACGCTCGCGGCGATGATCGACAAGATCAACAAGGAGCGGAGCGGACATATCATCACGGTCGAGGATCCGATCGAGTTCATCCACCGCCACCAGAACTGCATCGTCAACCAGCGCGAAGTCGGGACCGATACGCCGTCCTTCGGTTCGGCGCTCAAGTATGCGTTGCGCGAGGATCCGGACGTGATCCTGGTCGGCGAAATGCGCGACCTGGAGACGATCTCCGCGGCGCTCACGATCGCGGAGACCGGACACCTTGCGCTGGCGACACTGCACACCAATTCCGCCCCCGAGGCGATCAACCGGATCATCGACGTCTTCCCCAGCAACCAGCAGTCACAGGTCCGGGCCCAGCTGGCGTTCGTGCTCGAAGGCGTCATTACCCAGATGCTGCTGCCGCGGGCCAAGTCGCGCGGCCGCGTCATGGCGGCGGAAATCATGATTGCCACGCCAGCGATCCGCGCCGTGATCCGCGACGACAAGGTGCACCAGATCTATTCGCTGATGCAGGCCGGCAAGAAGCACGGCATGCAGACGATGAATGACGCCCTCTATCAGGCGTTCATGAGCCGGGACGTCGAGAAGGAAGACTGCCTCAGGGTGTCGCCCAACCCGTCGGAGTTCCTGCGGTCGATCGGCGAGACGCCGATCGAGGAGCAGGGGATTTCGGAAGTAAGGTTGGCGAAGTAACCGCTCGATACTAGAAGGAGCCGAG
>JBOHRY010000079.1:0-4914 GCA_050732955.1 Gemmatimonadales bacterium
ACAGAAGCTCAAGTAGTACTATAAGTAACGCATGATAACATATTGTCGGTAAGGCTTTTAGCGCGGAGATCGAATGGCGGGGAACGTCACCTTTGCGATGATCAAGCCCGACGCAATCGAGCGGGCCCGGGGCGGTGAGATCCTGGCGCACATTGAGCGCGCCGGTTTCGCGATTCGCGCCGCCCGGCTGGTGCGGCTGACCCGGGTCGAGGCCGAGGCGTTCTACGAGGTTCATCGGGGCCGGCCATTTTATGAAGAACTGGTCGGGTTCATGAGCTCTGGTCGGGCATTGGCGCTGGTGCTGGAGAAGGCTGATGCGGTCGCCGAGTGGCGTACGACCATCGGTGCCACGGACCCGGCCGAGGCGTCGCCGGGTACCATTCGCAAGGTCTTCGCCGAGTCCAAGGGACGGAACGCGGTGCACGGCTCGGACAGTGATGAAAACGCGCGCCGGGAGATCGCTTTCTTCTTTCCTGAACGTGAGTTAGCTCTACTCGGAGCGGGTTGACCGGCCGCCCGCGGCGCGGGTAGCTTTGATGGCTATGTTGCGGTTGAAAATCCGGGAACTGCGGGATGGGGCGGTAACCACCCGCGGCACGATGGAGCCGGACGATCCGGCGTTTGCCGGGCTGGAGCTCCGCTTCGACGGTCCGGTCGACGTAACGGGCACACTGCAGCAGGTCGAGCGTGAGGCGTATCTCTGGGGAGGGCATCTTCGGGCGTCTTTCCGCGGCGATTGCCGGCGTTGCCTGGCCGCCGTATCGCTGGACCTCGACGACGACGTGGAGGCGCTGTTTTCGGCCGACCCCGAACTGGCCGACGACCCGGCGGTGTACCCGCTCGATCCGACGGCCGATGTGATCGACCTCGGCGAGGCAGTGCGCGAGGAGCTGGTGTTGCGGGTGACGGCATTCCCCTTGTGCCGGCCGGATTGCCAGGGGCTGTGCGCCAAGTGCGGCGCTGAACTGAACGCCGGTCCCTGCGCCTGCGAGCGCGCCGGCTCGACCAACTGAGGCACCGATGGCTGTCCCGAAGCGAAAGACCTCGAAGTCGCGCAAGCGGCTCCGCCGCGGCCACCATAGCGCGGCCGGCATCCGCACGCAGGCCTGTCCCCGGTGCAGCGCGCCTCGCCTGCCGCACCGTATCTGTCCTTCCTGTGGTTACTACGCGGGCAAGAAGCGCCTCGAGGTCGAGGACAACTAGACCGTGATCCGCATCGCGCTCGACGCGATGGGAGGCGATGGCGCGCCAGCCTCGGAACTGGATGGCGCCGTCCTGGCGTTGCGCGAGTTTCCCGACATCCAGCTGGTCGTCGTCGGCCGCGAAGACGTCCTCAATGCGCACCTCGCGCGTCACTCCGACATCGATCCCGAACGGTTGAGCGTGGTGCACGCGCCGGATGTCATCGGCATGGACGAGCGGCCACTCGCTGCCGTGCGGAAGAAGCCGCGCTCCTCGCTGGTCGTGAGCATGGAACTGCAGCGGACCGGAGCGGTTGACGCGTTCGTGTCCGCAGGGAATACCGGCGCCTCGCTCGCCGCGGCGACCATCATGCTCGGACTTCACGACGGCGTGGATCGTGCTGCGGTCGCTTCACCGTTTCCGACCGCGGACGGCGTGGTGCTCGTCATCGACGCCGGTGCCAACGTCGATTGCACCTCCAAGGAGCTGGTCAACTTCGCGCGTCTGGGCAGCATCTATATGCGCGATGTCATGGGCCGTCCCGATCCGGCCGTCGGCCTCCTCAATGTCGGCGAGGAAGACGAGAAAGGTGGTGCGCTGATGCGCGAGACGCACCGCGCCTTGCGCCAGCAGCCGCGGATCCGGTACATCGGCAATGTCGAGGGACGGGACATCGTCGTGGCGCACCCGCGGCACGGACAGGTGGACGTCGTGGTCTGCGACGGATTCACCGGGAACGTGGTGCTCAAGTTCTACGAATCGATGGGCCCGCTGGTGACCAGCATCCTGCGGCGGCAGGACGCCGCGTTGCTGCAATCGCCGGAGTTTCTCCCGCTGCTCAGGTTCCTCGACGTGGCCGAATACGGCGGCGGTCCGCTGCTCGGTGTGCGCGGCGTGGTGATCATCGCGCACGGTTCATCGACTGCCAACGCGATCAAGAGCGCGATTCGCCGGGCGGTGCATTCGGTGCGCAACGACCTGAGCGCTCACATCGCCGCCGAAATGGCGGTCCTCGAAGCGGCACCAGCCCGGTGACCGCAAGTTCGCCGGTGGCCATGATCGCAGGACTCGGCGCCGCGGTGCCGGCAGGCGTGTTGACGAACGCCGATTTCGAGCGGACGCTCGACACCTCCGACCAGTGGATTCTCGAGCGCACCGGCATCCGCGAACGGCACATCGCCGGACCCACCGAAACGTTGCTGAGCATTGCGCTCACCGCCGCGCGGGAAGCGATGGAGCGTGCGGGGGTGACCGCAGCGGATCTGGATGGCATCGTCTTCGCGACGGTGACGCCGGATCGACGACTGCCGTCAGCCGCGTGCGATCTGCAGGCGGCTCTCGGTGCCAGCCGCGCGTGGGCGTTTGACGTGGCGGCGGCGTGTCCGGGCTGGCTCTTCGGGCTGAGTGTGGCAGAGGGCCTCATTCGATCCGGGCTCGGTAGCACGATTCTCGTCGTGGGGGGCGAAAAGCTTTCGTCGATCACCGACTACACCGATCGGTCGACGGCGATTCTGTTCGGCGACGGCGCCGGCGCCGCGGTGGTCACGCGAGCAGCCGGCGACGGACGCGGCATCCTGTCGAGCTACCTCGGCTCCGACGGTTCGCTGGCTTCGTTGCTGTACATCCCCGGCGGCGGATCGGCCGAACCGCTGACCGAACAGCTGGTGCGAGAGAAGAAGCACCTGGTCAAGATGGCGGGGCGTGAAGTGTTCAAGGCGGCGGTCCTCGCGATGAGTCGATCGACCGACGAAGCGATCGGTCGCGCCGGCCTGCCACCCGAAGCGATCGACGTGCTGATCCCGCATCAGGCCAACCTGCGCATCATCGAGGCCACGGCCAAACACGCCGGCATCTCGATGGACAAGGTGATCGTCAACCTCGAACGCTACGGCAATACCAGTTCGGCGAGCATTCCGCTCGCGCTGCGGCAGGCCGAGGCGGAGGGACGCCTCCAGCGGGGCATGGTGGCGATGCTCGTGTCGTTCGGCGCGGGATTTACCTGGGCCAGCATGGTCGTGCGATGGTAACGGTGCTGCTGTTCCCGGGACAGGGATCGCAGAAGGTCGGCATGGCCAAGGATCTTGCGGCGCGTTTTCCCGAAGCGCTGGCGACGCTCGACGGCATCGATGCCGCGCTCGGCTTGGCGCTGACCCGGCTGATGTGGCAGGGTCCGGAGGAGGAACTGACGTTGACGCACAACGCGCAACCAGCCATCCTCGCGCACTCTGCCGCCGTGCTCGCCGTCGCCCAGCCGCGCCTCGGCGCCGTCGTCGCGGCCGCCGGACACTCGCTTGGCGAATACTCCGCGTGGGTCGCCAGTGGGGCGCTGCAGGCAACGGCGGCTGCGCGGTTGGTACGCCGCCGCGGCGAACTGATGCTCGAAGCCGGCACAGCCCGGCCCGGCGCCATGGCAGCGGTCCTCGGCCTCGGCACGGAAGCCGTCATGGTCGCCTGTGCGCAGGCCGGCATCGAATCGCACGGCATCGTGGTCGCCGCCAATCTCAATGCCCCCGATCAGACGGTCATCTCTGGCGACCCCACCGCCGTGGCGCGTGCCGATGAACTCTGCCGCGCGGCCGGCGCCAAGCGCGTGGTGGCCCTCAAGGTCAGCGGCGCGTTCCATTCGCCGCTGATGCAGTCCGCTGCCGATGGCCTGTTGCAGGAACTGCGCGCGCAACGGTTCGAGCATCCGGCATTTCCGGTCGTGGCGAACGCCTCGGCCAGTTTCATTGATGCTGGTGTCGAAGCACCCGAGGCTCTCGCGATGCAGCTCACCGCGCCGGTTCGCTGGGTCGAGTCCATGCGGCGCATCGCCGAGCGATTCCCCGATGCACGCTGGCTGGAACTGGGGCCCGGCAACGTGTTGAGCGGACTCCTCCAGCGCATCGTCCCCGGGCTGCGTTGCACGCCGCTCGGTACCGCTGATCAACTCGAATCATGGATGGCCGCGTGAGCGTCACCATCGATCTTTCGGGGCGAGTTGCGTTCGTGACCGGAGTGACGCGCGGCATCGGCAGGAGCGTCGCCGCGGCGTTGCACGCCGCCGGGGCCAGAGTGGCGCTGACCGGTCGCTCGCGGGACACGGCGGAATCTGCCGCTGCTGCCATCGGCGAGGGTGTGTACGGGTTCGCATGCGATGTCACCGATGGCGACGCGTTGCGGGCTGCGATCGCCGCATGCGAGGCGCAGGTCGGACCGATCGACATCCTGGTGAACAATGCCGGCGTCACACGCGATAATCTCCTCGTCCGCATGACGGACGAGGACTGGGACGCGGTGTTGAACGCGAACCTCAAGGGCGCCTTCATCGCGACGCAGGCCGTCATCAAGGGAATGATGAAGCGCCGCTGGGGACGCATCATCAACCTCACCAGCGTCGTGGGGATCATCGGGAACAAGGGGCAGGCCAACTACGCCGCCAGCAAGGCGGGACTGATCGGCTTCACCAAGTCGGTCGCCCGCGAGTACGCCGGACGCGGCGTGCTGGTGAACTGCGTGGCGCCGGGGTTCATCGATACCGACATGACGGCCGCCTTGCCGGAGGCCGCGCGGAGCGCGTTATTGGAGGCGATTCCGCTCGGCCGGCTCGGCGCCCCGGCGGATGTCGCCGCGGCGATCCTGTTTCTGGCCTCGGGTCAAGCGGCGTATGTTACCGGCCAGACGATCGTCGTGGACGGCGGCATGGCGATCTGAGCAGGTATCACCCTTCAACACTGCAATCGAGGCGACAGA
>JBOHRY010000080.1:0-6429 GCA_050732955.1 Gemmatimonadales bacterium
TCCTGGTAGCGATCGGTGGAAAACGGCGGGGGGACGTCGCGATACGCGATCGGAATCACCGGAACGAAGTAGTTGCCACGTACCGCCGGTTTGCCGCCGCCGTTGAGGAGCGCCACATGGTGCGCACCGAGCAAGGCGCGGCGCGCCTGCATCACCTGCAGTGCGTTTCGCCGCCAGGCCCCGTCCGGAGCGTAATCGAAACCGCGCACCTCGAACTCGCCGACGCGTGCCCGCGGGTATTGTGCGCCGGCAGGCGCTACCACCGCTGCCAGGAGCGCCAACACCATGAGCCATCGCCAGTTAGGCCGCTGGCAAGGGGCCGTGGCCCGGATTTCGGC
This sequence comes from Gemmatimonadales bacterium, assembly GCA_050732955.1. Lineage (GTDB taxonomy): Bacteria > Gemmatimonadota > Gemmatimonadetes > Gemmatimonadales > GWC2-71-9 > Palsa-1233. The sequence goes on from JBOHRY010000080.1 coordinate 339, forward strand.
TTGTGTGACTATGGTCGGGGTCCTAAGTTTGTGTCCTTGAACGTCTAACAAGTCTGCTCCGAAATCTGGCGAAGTACCACCCCACCTCCGCGAGGGCCCGTGGCGACCGAGACGCTCCAGTCCCAGGTGGCACTCTTCGACAAGTGCCGGAATTTCACTGCAGCACGCGAGGTCCAGGCAGCTGGCCTCTATCCCTACTTCAAGGCGATTTCCGAATCGGACGACACCGAGGTCGTCATCGAGGGCAAGAAGCGCCTGATGCTCGGATCCAACAACTATCTGGGGCTCACTCACCACCCCAAGGTACTGGAGTCTGCTGCCCGCGCCCTGCACCGCTACGGCTCCGGCTGTACCGGTTCGCGGTTCCTCAACGGTTCGCTCGACCTGCACGAACAGCTCGAGGCCGCCCTCGCCGAATTCCTGGGCAAGGAAGCCTGCATCGTCTTTTCCACCGGGTACGGCGCCAACCTCGGGTTGATTTCCGGGATCCTGGGCCGCAACGAGACGGTCTACCTGGACAAGCTCGATCACGCCTGCATCGTCGACGGCGCCAAGCTCGCCTTCGGCGAAACCCAGCGCTTCAACCATGGCGATATGGCGCACCTCGCCAGACTGCTGGATCGGAACACCAGTGGCAAGGGCACCATGATCGTGGTGGACGGTATCTATTCGATGGAAGGCGACATCGCGGCGATTCCGGAACTCGTCGCGATCTCGCGCAAGTACGGATCCGCACTCGTCGTCGATGACGCCCATGCGCTCGGCGTGCTCGGCCCGCGTGGCGAGGGCACCGGCGCCCATTTCGGCATGCAGTCGGATATTGATATCATCGCCGGCACCTTCTCCAAATCGCTGGCATCCGTCGGCGGTTTCCTGGCAGCCGACGAGTCGGTGATCCATTTCCTCAAGCACCACTCGCGGCCGTTCATCTTCACGGCGTCGCTGCCGCCGGCGAACACCGCCGGCGTACTCGCGGCGCTCGAGGTAATGCAGCAGGAACCCGAGCGGCGCGATGCGCTGTGGCTGAACGCCAAACGCCTGCAGGAAGGTTTCCGCTCGCTCGGCTTCGAGATCGGACCGACGCAATCGCCAATCGTTCCCGTGCTGGTGGGCCCGCTGGACACGACGTTCCTCTTCTGGCGTCGCCTCTTCGACGCCGGCGTTTTCACCAATCCCGTCTGCCCGCCGGCGGTGCCACCCAACCAGTGCCGCTTGCGTACCAGCGTCATGGCGACGCATAGCCCGGCGCAGATCGACTTCGCTCTCGAGGCGTTCGGTCGGATCGGGAAGGAGCTGGGGGTCATCTGAGCCAGGCGCCGGCCATCCGGCGCGTCGAGACGGCCAGGGAGCTGGCGCGGTTCATCGACCTGCCGTACCGTCTGCACCGGCGGGACCCCAACTGGGTCCCGCCGTTTCGCGCCGAGGTGAAAAAACTCCTCGACCGCAACCACAATCCGTTCTTCCTGCACGCCGAGGCCGACTACTTCATCGCCGAGCGCGATGGCGAGGTCGTCGGCCGGATCGCGGCGATCCATAACCGCCTGCACAATGAGTATCACAAGGACAAGGTCGGCTTCTTCGGATTTTTCGAGACGATCAACGATTTCCCCGTCGCGGCGGCGCTGCTCGACACCGCGAGCCAGTGGGTCAAGGCGCGCGGGCTCGACACCCTGCGCGGCCCGATGTCCTTCTCGGTCAACGATGAATGCGGCCTGCTGATCAAGGGCTTCGATTCGCCCAATACCATCATGATGCCGCACAACCCGCCGTATTACCTGACCCTGCTGGAGACCGCGGGCTTCACCAAGGCGAAGGATCTGATCGCGCTGCAGGGCGGCTCGATGGCGGCGCCGATCAAGCCCCCGGAACGCACTGAGCGCGCCGTCGAACTGCTCAAGCGGCGGTACGGGATCTCGATTCGTCCGCTCAACATGAAGGACTTCGACGCCGAAGTCGAACTGGTCAAGCATCTCTACAACGCCTGCTGGGAAGACAACTGGGGGTTCATCCCGATGACCGACGCCGAAATTGACGCACTGGCAAAGGCGTTCAAGCCGGTGGTCATTCCGGAGCTGGTGCCATTTGTCGAACGCGACGGCAAGCCGATCGCCTTCGCGCTTGCGTTACCAGACCTCAACGAAGCGCTGGTCACCAACCGCAGCGGGCGCATGTTCCCTGCCTCGCTCACGATGCTGCTCAAGCTCAAGATGAAAAAGCTCAAGCGCTCGCGCGTGCTCCTGCTCGGCGTGCTCCCGGAGTGGCGCGGCAAGGGCATTGATTCCGCGCTGTATCACTGGCTCTGGGCCAAGACCGGCGAGCGCGGCGCGGGCTGGGGCGAAGCGAGCTGGCTGCTCGAGGACAATTACGGCATCATCCAGGGGCTCTCCAAGGCGGGCTTCACGCCGTACCAGACCTTCCGCATTCTCGATCGACCCACATGAAAGTGCTGGTCACCGGGGCGACCGGCTTTGTCGGCGGTCACCTCGTCGACCGGCTCCTCGAGCAGGGCGACACGGTCACGGCGCTGGTGCGTTCACCGTCGCGAGCCGCGCCACTCGGCCAGCGCGGTGTCCGGCTCGTACCGGGCGACCTTTCGAATCTTGCGGCATTGGGCAATGCGCTCGACGGCATCGACCTGGTCTACCACGCCGCGGCGATCCTTGGCTCACCCAGCGAAGACCTGCTGATGGCGGCCAATCGTGACGGCACCGCCAACGTCGGTCGCCTCGCGGCCAGCATGCCCGCCCGGCCACGCGTGGTGCTGGTTTCGTCGATGGCGGCCGGTGGTCCGGCGAAAAAAGGGGCGCCCCGAACCATCGACGACGCCGACCAGCCAGTGACCGCGTATGGACGCAGCAAGCTCGCCTCCGAACAGGCGCTCGCCACCTCCGGCGCGCGCTGGTGCGCGGTGCGGGCGCCGGTTGTCTACGGTCCGCGTGACCGCGAAGGATTTCTCCCACTGTTCAAGGCGGCGAAGTTCGGACTGGCACCGACCTTCGGCGACGGCTCGATGGAAGTGTCACTGATCTATGTGAGCGACCTGGTGGACGCACTGCTGCTCGCGGGCACGACACCGTCCGTCGAGTCACGCACGTTCTACGTCAACCACCCCGAGATCGTCACGGGTGCCGTGATCGTTCGTACCATCGCCCGCGCGATGCACCGCACGCCGCTTCCCATCGCGATTCCGCGCTGGGCGGCTACCGCGGCGCTCGGCATCACGGGAGCGTGGGCCGACCTCCTGGGACGCAAGAGCATCCTCTTTCCCGACAAGATCCACGAGTTCTATCAGGAGGCGTGGACCGCCGATCCCGCGCCGTTCGTGAGCGTCACAGGATGGCGGCCCGCGATGAATCTCGAACGCGGCATCGCTGAAACCGCCGCATGGTATGCGAACGCGGGCTGGATCTGACCGCGGCACCTATCGCGACCGCACGCGCGGCGCCGGGATGGCGACTCGTCGATCGCATGCTCGCCGGGTACGGGCTTCTGGTGGCGGTCGTGGCGATCACTCGCCTGCAACAGCCGGGAATGCCGCTGGTCCTGGTCGCGCATCTGGGCGTCCCGTTGCTGGCCTGGCTGCTCGCCAGCACTCCGCTGACGCCGTTCACCCGGGTGCTGCGCGGCATCTACCCCGTGCTGCTGCTCACCGGCCTCTACTCGGCGATCGACGTCTTCAATCGGTTCGGCGCAGCCCCCACCTGGGATCGCCAGATTCAGGCGATCGACCAGGCCATCTTCGGCATGCAGCCGAGCCGCGACTGGTGGCGCGCGCATCCCAGTGCTTTCTGGTCAGCCACACTGCACGCCGCATATCTCTCGTACTATTTCATCGTGGCGATTCCGCTGATCGTGTTCGTGGCGCAGCGCCGCAACGAGGCCACGGAGCGATACCTCAACGGGCTGCTCGCGACCTACCTGGTCTGCTACATCTTCTATCTCTTCGTCCCGGTCGCCGGGCCGTACTATGAATTCGCGCGGCCGAGCGGAGCCTTCATTGCCAACCTCCCGGCGCGCATGGTGTACGCCGCGTTGCGGGGCGGAAGCGCCTTCGGGGCGGCGTTTCCATCGTCGCATGTCGCCGCGACCGTCGCCGCGGTGATCGGAACCAGCCGGGCGTCTCCGCGCTTCGCCATGGTGCTCGCCGTTCCGACCACGCTGCTCGCTGTGGGGGTCGTCTACTGCCAGATGCATTACGCCACCGACGCCGCGGCAGGACTCGTCCTCGGGCTGGGGATCGCGCTCACCGTCACCGCCCGCCGCGACCGTCACACCTAAACGCCAACAAGGGAGACGCGGGTCTTGGCTCCGGCGTCTCCCTTGTACGCTCCCGGCTGCTGCGGGAGTATGGCGCCGTTGGTCCTACGGCGTGACGATGATGGTGCCCTTCATTCCGAACGCCATGTGCGGAATGCAGTAGTACTTGTACGTGCCCGCCGGGGCGCCGGCGAACGATACCGTGACCGACTGGCCGTCGTTGATGAGCGGAGTCGCCAGGTCCTGGGGCTTGTCGGTGATGTTCTTGTTGAGCACGTCCGCAGCGCCCGGAGGAATGCTGTCCGGGTAGAACGCGACATCGTGCGAGAGGCCGGAAACGCTCTTGAAGACGACGGCGTCGCCAGTCTTGATGGTGATGTTGTCCGGAACGAACTTGAAGCTGTTCGTACCCTGCGACACCATCTGGACCTCGTGAGTGGCGCCGGTAGCCGGTGCCGGTGCAGCCGTCGGAGCAACTGGCGGTGCCGCAGCCGTTGATTCGGCGGAAGTACTGGTCTTCTTCTCTCCGCCGCATGCCGCCACCAGCAGGGCCACGCCGGTTACAATCGCAGGAACACGCATTCTGGAATCGCCTCGCATCCGTTTGATGTTAGCGCGTCGCCGCCCCGTTGGCAGCGCCGTGGTTGTCCGCCCCGATCCGGGCAGCGACAACATAATGAAAACTCACATCACATCCCAGAGGTCCGTCCAACTGCGGGTGCTCGGGCTGACCCATCGGATTGCCAACCGGTTCCGGCTAGTTTGCGCGCCGGGTTGAGTTCGTGCTCCATGATCCGCCGGTCCGGAGTTTCCTTGTCGCCACCAGCGTGCCGCCGCCTCGGGCGACGTTGCCACACCCTCGATGTCACGGTCCGGGTCACCACTGCCGACGGCGATGAGGATCACGACGCCACCTGGCTCTTCGGCCACACCGAACGGCTGAGCTTCGGTCCCCTCTTCGAACGCGACGGGGAGCTCTGGTGCAAGGCCACGATCGACGTCCCGTGCCGCTTCCTCGCCCCCGGTGACGATGGCCAGAGCAGCCGCTGCACGGCGCACGGCTTCACTTCCCGATTGCGGCCGCGTCGGCGCTCACCGGCGCCGCGCCGGCTCGGTGGCGAGCAGTTCGCGATCGTGGAGAAACGACGTCTGGTCGGCCGACGGCTGGCCGCGCCGCCCGCGCCAGTGCGGTCGTTACCGCTGGCTCCGGTCGCCTCGAATCCCTGCGCCACAGCCCGGTGTCGCACGTCGGATCATCGGCTGGGTGCGGCGTGCTGCCGTGATATTCAGCTCGATATTCTCTGCAGTACCCGCCAACCGATGCTCGAGGCACTGATTCGATCGCGGCAATCTCCGTATCTGTGCAAGACCGAGCGGGTCGACGATAACCAGGTCGTCGTGGAGATCATCTCGGCGTGCGGGTTTCTCACCGAGGACAAGCGGTGCGATCTGCACGGGAGGACCAGGCCCGATGGGCGACCGGCCAAACCGCTGCTTTGCTCCTCCTGGCCGGAGAAACGGTCGGGATTGCATGCGGGGTGTGCATTTCGGAACAGGAAGTTGCGGCTCGACGCTTAGGGCATAACCCCTTGGCTGCCTATCGAGTCTGGCTGGCTGCCAGGAGGGGTAAGCCCAGAGCGAGCCCAGAGCCCAGAGCCCGGAGCCGGCCCTGAGCCCGGAGCCCGGAGGTAGTCCAGACCCGACGGCAAGCACGCCCGAACGTAGCCCAGACGAGCTTGGAGCTCGACGATTCGGCTCGACCTCATGGCTCCGGGCTCTGGGCCGGCTCTGGGCTCTGGGCTCCGGGCTCTGGGCTCGCTCCGGGGCTCCGACC
>JBOHRY010000081.1:0-6765 GCA_050732955.1 Gemmatimonadales bacterium
CCGCATGATCCGGTGGTCCTGGCAGCCGTCTCGGTGTCATTGCTTCTGATCGCGGCGCTCGCCTGCCTCGTCCCGGCGTGGCGCGCGCTTCGCGTCGATCCGGCCACCGCGTTGCGGGCAGAGTAAGCGTCGGGATGGCGTTCAGTGGATCGTCATGCGATCCTCAGCAGGTGAAACGCACACCGTTGCGCTGTCTCTCGATACTCCTGCTGCTTGGCAGCGGATGCACCGGCAACGCGGCGCGTTCGCCTGCGGCCGCACCGCGCCTGCCGCCCCGCGCCGGCGGCCAGCAGGTTGTCCTCGTCTCGCTCGATGGTTTTCGCTGGGATTATCTGCAACGACCGTTCGCGGTGAATCTGCGCCGTCTGGCCGGGGAAGGCGTTCACGCCGAACGCATGAGTCCGGTCTTTCCGTCGCTCACCTTTCCCAATCACTACAGCATCGTCACCGGTCTCTACCCAGAGCATCACGGCATCGTCTCGAACACGATGTTCGATTCCGCCCTCGGCACATTTCGTATCTCCGATACCAGCGCGGTGCGGAATCCGGCGTGGTGGGGTGGCGAGCCGATCTGGGTCACCGCCGAAAAGCAGGGCGTGCGCGCCGGCGCGTTCTTCTGGCCGGGCAGCGAAGCAGGGCAGGGCGGAGTGCGGCCGACACGCTGGTTGCGCTTCAACGACCGTTTTCCCAACCGGGCGCGCGTCGACAGCGTACTCGACTGGCTCACGCTACCGGGCGACCAGGCGCTCCGGATGATCACCCTCTATTACAGCGATGTCGATCACGCTGGACATTCGTACGGACCGGCGGCACCACAGGTCGATTCCGCGATTGCACGGGTGGACACGATGATCGGCGCGCTGATGGTCGGTATCGCCAGCCGTGGTCTCGCCGATCGCGTCGACGTCATCGTGGTGTCCGACCACGGCATGACCAGCACACCGGCGGACCGGTCAATCTTTCTGGACGATTACTTGAACCTCGACGATGTGACGATCGTCGACCTGGGAACACTGGGACAGCTGATCCCGAAAGCTGGCAAGCTCGACGAGGTATACGCCGCACTTCACGCAAAGAATCCGCACATGGCGGTATACCGGAAGCCGGAGATTCCGGCGCGATTTCACTATCGCGACAACCCGCGTATCACTCCGATCGTGATCGTTCCCGACACCGGCTTCACGCTCACGACCCACGCGAGATTCGCGTGGCGGAAACCGCCGGCGGGTGAACATGGCTTCGACAACCTGATGCCAACGATGGGCGCGACGTTCATCGCCGCGGGACCTGCATTCCGCCAAGGCGTTACCGTGCCGCCATTCCAGAACATCCATGTGTACGACCTGCTTTGTCGGCTGCTCGGCATCCGGCCTGCGGCGAACGACGGTTCGCTCGATTCGACAGCAGCAATGCTTCGGAGGTAATTGTTGCCTGCGCGTCCGGCGATCAGCTCGCAGGTGGTTCGGGGCGGGCGCCTTCTGCCGTAGCGACGACCACCGGGTGCTCCTCGGTCGTGAACGGCAACCGGACTCGCAGCACCGTTTCCCGGCGTCGTTCCTCTTCCAGGTGGCGCACTCTCGCCTGCAGCAGATCCTCGAGCGACACGATTCCCGCGAGTTTTCGCGAGACGCTATCGGCGATTACCGGAAAGCTCGTGCGTCCGGTTTCGGCCATGCGGTACACCACCACCCGCAACGATTCGTCAGGATACGCGGTGATCGGGGAAGTATCCGCCGCCGTGCGACGCGCCAGGTAATCCATGAGCTTGCGATAGGTCGTGGCGCCTCGAAGCCTGCCGTCAACAGTCACGACCGGATACAGCTCCTGGTTTCGTTTGGCGGTTTCGGCGAGAAATGCCGGCTGGTCCGCCTCGGGAAGATCCTCGGGTAGCGCCAGGATGTCGGTCTGCATCACGTCGCGGACGAAGAGGATCTCCAGGGGATCGACCGTGTATTCACGGCTGAGGTGAAAACCGCGCCGGGCCACCTTTTCCGTGAGGATCGAGCGCTTGAGCGTGAGCACGGTGAAGCCGTGCGCCAGCGTAGCCGCTATCAGCAACGGCAGCATCGCGTTCATGTCGTGCGTGAGCTCGAGCGCGAAGATCGTGGCGGTGAGCGGGGAGCGCATCGTCCCGCCGAGGATCGCCGCGGTGCAGATCAGCGGCCAGAAGCCGGCGCCTTCGTTGGGCAGCACCATGGCCAGCACGCCACCGAGCGCGCCGCCCATCATGAGCAACGGCGCCAGCACCCCGCCCGACGTGCCCGACCCGAGCGATACCGCCCAGATCGTTGACTTCACCAGCAGGATCCCGATGATCAGGTTGCGGGGAACATCGCCCTGCAGCAGCGCGCCAATCGTGTCGTAACCCACACCGAGTGCCTGCGGGAAGATCAATCCGCCCAACCCGACCACCACGCCGCCGATCGCCGGCCACCACATCCAGTGAATCGGCAGCTTGAGGAAGAGATCCTCGGAGGCATACACCGCCATCGTGAGCAGCGCCGACAGTCCGCCGGCGAGGATTCCCGCCAGAGCGCAGCCGAGCAGCGCTTGCGGCGAGAGCGCCAGGCTGTGATGCGGCACGGGAAAGAGAGGGCCGAGTCCCAGGATGTAGCGGCGTGCCGCACCGGCAGCGGCACTGGCCAGCGCCACCGGAATGAGGCTCCGCGGTTTCCACTCGAAGAGCAGTAGTTCGACAGCAAGCAGCACCGCGGCCACCGGAGTTGCGAACGTCGCCGACATGCCGGCCGCGGCACCGGCCACCAGCAGCGTCTTCCGTTCGTTGGCGGTGAGGTGGAAGAACTGTGCGATCATCGATCCCAGGGCGCCGCCGGTCATGATGATCGGGCCTTCGGCGCCGAAGGGACCGCCCGAGCCGATCGAGATCGCCGAGGCGAGCGGCTTGAGCACGGCCAGGCGCGGCGGCACCCTGCTGCCGTTGATCAGAATCGATTCGAGTGCCTCGGGAATGCCGTGACCGCGGATGCGCTCCGAGCCATAGCGGGCCATGACGCCGATGATGAGCGCGCCGATGACGGGCACGAGAATTTCGAGATAGCCGAGATGGTTGCCGGCCGGCGAGACGAACAGCGTGCTCCAGCGCTGAAAGAAGAAGATGTTGGTGAAGAGGGCGATCAGCTTGAGCAGCACCCACGCCACGCCGGCACTGAGCAGTCCGATGACCACCGCGAGGACGCTGATCGGGATCACCCGCCACGTGGTGGTAAAGTCCCCGAGTTCGTGCGCAACGGTGTGCTTGGCGGCGGCAGCGGTCATTCGCCGCTTCGCCGCGACGGGACGAGTGCTTCGAGAGCCGACACCAGGGCGGGTCCTGTCTGGCGCAGTTCGCGCAGATGCGCGGCCGACAACCGTCCGAGTGCGGTGTTACCCGATCGCGTGAGGCGGATCTCGACGCGCCGGCGATCCTCCCGGGAGTGCACCCGACGAACCCAGCCGTGACGCACCATCCGGTTGATCAGTTCCACGGCGCTGTGATGCCGGATCTGCAGGCGTTCGGCCAGCGCGCCGATGGTCGGATGCGGTTCCCGGCTCCCCTTGAGCGCCAGCAGCAGCTGATGCTGCCGGGGCTCGAAGCCCGCGGCCCGGGCGGCCAGCTCGCTGAAATGCAGGAAACGCCGGACCTGGTGGCGGAAATCGGCGAGGGCGACGAACTGGGAAGCCTGCAGGGGCACGCCGGCAAATATATCGTGACACGATATATTTCGACAAGGCCTCGGGCAGTCCGGTTGCGGTCCGGGGCCCCGGTGTATCTTGCGACAACCCAACCTTCTCTTCCCATGACTCGAGCGCGGATCCGTTTTGGCGAAGGCCTGGTGTTCCAGCTCCGCCTGGAACTCGACGGCATCAGTCCGCCGGTGTGGCGCCGCATCCTGGTGTCGGCGCGCGCATCGCTGATGGAACTGCACGAAGTGATCGAGCGCGCCATCGGCGCCGGCGTCGATGCGGGCTATCACTTCGAAGTGGACGGCGTGCGCTATGGCGACCCGCTTGACGAACCGGCACTCGGTCATCGTGCGGACACCGTGGCGCTGGAATCGCTCGGCCTGCATCCCGGCGCGCGCTTTTGTCATGTCGCGGAACATCATGGCGAACCGTGGCGACATGTCGTGACGCTGGAACAGAGCACGGCACGCCTCGTCGGACAGCGCCTGCCGAGTTGCATCGCCGGGAGCCGGGCGGCGCCACCGGCCGAGTGCGCCGGCCCGCGCCACTACCGCGAGTTGCTGGCGGAAATCGCCGACCCGCTCGACCCGCGAGCCGCGGAGTGGCGCAGCTGGCTGCCGGAGTATTTCGACCCCGACTACGCCGACGTGACCGCGATCAACGCGGCGCTGGCGCGGATACCGAAACATCGGCCGGCGGCGTAGCGCGATAGACCGACAGAGGATAGACGATGGACGATCCTAGTCGGAAAGTCCCTCGGTGAGGACGAGCTTCGTCAGGCCGGCGACCGTGCGCACGTCGAGCTTGTCCATGAGCGATTCGCGGTGGGTCTCGACGGTGCGGTGCGAGATGCCGAGGCGAGCGGCGATCTGCTTGTTGGTCTCGCCGCGGGCGACGCCGAGCAGCACGTCGCGCTCGCGCGGCGTCAGGACGTCCACCGCCGAGGATTTCGCCGGCGCCTCCCGGGCGGCAGCGAGCCGCTCGGCGACCGGCGGCGGGAAATAGCTGTCGCCCTCGTGCACCGCGCGCACCGCCCGGCGCAACTCGGCGGGGGCACTGTCCTTGAGCAGGTAGCCGCGGGCACCGGACTTGACGCTCTCGAGCACGTATTCCGGCTGGTTGTACATCGAGAGTACCAGCACGCGTGTTGGAACGTCGAGCCGGCGGACTTCCGCCGCGACCTGGATCCCGGTACGTCCCGGCATGGCGACATCGATGACGAGTACATCGGGCCGCTCGCGCTCGACCAGCGCCAGGGCTTCGTCGCCATTGCTTCCTTCACCCACCACAACCACGCCTGGCTCGCCCTCGAGCACGCGGCGAATCCCTTCGCGCACTACCGCATGATCATCAACCACCGCAACGCGGATCGAGTCGGTCACGATTTACCCTCGGCAGGAAGCTGACTGCAAAATACTTCCGCGGGTCGCGACGCCTTGCTACCGCGCGCTGACCCCGATCGGTAGTTCTACGGTGACAATCACGCCATCCGGAACGCCGTTGACGACGGAAACCTTGCCGTCCATCGCGGTGATCCGTTCGCGCATGCCGGCCAATCCCAGGCTGGCGACGGCTTCCACCCGGCCGGCGGACCCGTCCGGCAATCCATGGCCATTGTCGCGCACCACCAGGATCAGTCGCCCCGCTTCGGTGCGGAGCCGCACGACCACGCGGCTCGCTGACGCGTGCCGGAGCACGTTGGCCAGCGCCTCCTGCGCGGCGCGGAAGAGCGCCAATTCGCGTTCCGGCGCCAGTCGCGGCACACTGTCGGGAAGGCTCACATCGACCGCGAGTTCGCTGCGCTCGCGCACGTCGTCGGCGAGCGAGCGAATGGCGGGAAGCAGGCCCAGGTCGTCGAGCAGCGCGGGACGGAGGTCGTTCATCACCCGGCGGATCCCCTGGATCCCGTTGTCGACCAGGCGCAAGATGTGGTCGAGACGATCGGCCGCAACCGGATCGGCGCCTTCGCGCAGCATGCCGACCTCCAGCTTGACGGCGGAAAGCGTTTGCGCGGTTTCGTCGTGGAGCTCGCGCGAAAGCCGGCGGCGTTCGGATTCGTTCTGCCGGATGGTGAGCGCGGACACGCGCGCCAATTCGTCGGTCCGCAGCGCCAGCCGTTGTGCCAGGTCGGACAGCACGAGTACGGCGAAGCCGATCCCGACGGCAAGTTCGAAGAGGATGTCGAGGAAGTAACCCCACGGCAACCACGCGCCGCGCGCGCGCAGGATCGGGTAATCGAGGTGGTGCAATCCCCAGAGCGTGAACGCCAGGGCGACGAACCGCGCACCCGCGGCGCCAGTGCGGCGCCAGTAGCGCCAGAACACCCACGCGGTCCAGAGCGTCGCGGCGGAGATGAGCGCCACCATCGGCACCGCCACGAGCATGAAGCGGTCGAGCTTGTGGATGGCGACCCACGCCCACACCAGCGGAAACACGCCGATCGCGGCGTATCCCCATCGCCACGGCAGGTCGCGGGAAAACACCAGCGCCGCGCAGAGAATGGCGAGTGCCACCCATCCGGTCGCGACCTGGTGCCAGAAGAGCCACGCCAGGTCGTTCGTGGCGAGATACATGAGGATGGCGAGCAAGCGCACGACGTAGAGGCCCCAGGCGGCGGCCCACCACGCCACCCATCGCTGGGGAAGGCGGTGGAAGAGCGCCAACGCGAAGATCGCCAGACTGGCCGTGATGACGGCCTGGAACGCGGCGTCGGCGAATTCGGGTGTGGTGACGGCGAGAATGGTTCCCTGCATCGGGCGAAACGTGCTGCCAGCGGTGCGCCCCGGCTAGGGCTCGCGTAGCTTGCAGCTCCGTGACCCGGCCTCCGGTCCTCTCGCTGCAGGATGTCTCGCGCCGGTTCAGCGGCGTCCCCGCCGTGGACCGGGTGTCGCTGGAGATTGGCGCCGGCGAATTCTTCACGCTGGTCGGCCCATCGGGATGCGGCAAGACGACGACGTTGCGCCTGATCGCCGGGTTCGAGGATCCCGACACCGGCGGCACCATCCGGATACAAGGCGAAGTGGTGAACGGGAAGCGCCCCTACAAGCGCCCGATCGGCATGGTGTTCCAGAGCTACGCACT